>JAWSUF010000002.1:300000-553345 GCA_033549365.1 Acidobacteriota bacterium | reverse complement strand
CTTCTGCTCCACCGGTGAACGTCCAGCCAAAGTTGAGCGTGAACCACTCCGCCACCGGCTCGGAAATGGCGACGCTCACAAAGGCCAACGCAACGGCCACGCCGGCCATGACCGTCGGAAGAAACCAAAAGCCGGAGCGAACACGATTCCAGTACTTGAAAATCTGCCCTCTCATGACGCCGGCACCTCATTTACACGCATGTCATCCGCCGCCGAACAATGTTTATATGTATCCATATAAAACCCTAAAGACGGCATTGAGTGCCGTATAAGACGCCGGCGAATACGGCATCCTTTCTGGCCTAATTGCATTGTTTTCAACATCTCCCGGCAATATGATGCTATTATCATAGCGTTTTATACGGATCGGCATAATATTCTTCATGATCCGCTCAAAGACCATCAACCGGGCTCCGAACTCCGGCCGGTCCGCGGTTGAGGACATGCGTGTAAATCATCTTCGTACCTAGTGGCAAGCGGGAGCACAAGGACTCGCGGAGAAGTTCGAGTCGTCGCGGCTTTTTCATGGAATATGGAGTCCTATTTTCCCGTACATGGGACGGCCAAGCCGACAATTCCGTATAAACCCCGCTTTCCACGTGAGTATTTTTACTTACACCGGCGCGGGGTGTCAAGAAGGCTCCGGCTTCACCCATCTGCTCCGGCGCCCGCGCCCCTGGCATTCCACCTGCCCCTCTGGTCTTAATACGGCCAGGTCATTCCTCAGCGTCGGCGGCGCAACGTCCGGAAAAGCGACCAGGATGTGCGATTCCTGATCTCGAAAGCTCATCCTTTTGATATCCGCGATAGAATTCGGCCATGGATAAAACTCAAGCAAATGAAAACCATGGCTTACCGGCTTGAGTCGGCCGACGATGACCTGAGACCAGTCTCGATATTCCGGAAGCCCGAATGGAAAAGCTGGCGGAATTCATCGATATCGCGCTCGTCTGTCATCCGTTTGCCGAAGATAGAATCGAACAAAATATCCTTCCGGCTCAATTCTGAGTCATGACATCCCAACGGGCGATTCGTTCCATGCTTTTTCGCTTTTCTCCATGACTCGGGACAAAAAGAGGAATAACAACCCCAAGATCGCCAGGGTGATTCCGGGATTGTATCCGCTTCCGAGCGACGTTGCCAAATCGCCCCGGCTGATCCTCAAATCCATCAATGATTCGGCAATCAGGACAGCTCCCTCATGAAGCGGAATATACGCAACGAGGAGCCACCCGAGACTTGCAGCCGTGGATCTGTTTCTTTTTGTGAAAAAGTCCGGCTCCCGGGAAGATTTCAGGATCCGTCTCCAAAAGAACAGGGCCGCGCAGATTCCAAGCATGACGGCCAAGCGATAGGAAAGCAAAACACGGATCATGAAAAGATCCTGGGTCGAACAGATGATTGAAGCAGCCATCGGGTCGGCCTGATCCAAGCCGGCTACGGATTTTTCTTGAAGGATTCGAGCATCAGGGTTCCGGATATCCACTTGCAACGGCATGCTGATTTTTCCCTGTGCAAACTCGGGAAAGGCCGTCAGAATCAGTGCGGCCAGGAAAATCGCGGCCAACCCAAGTCCGGCATACCAGATCGTATCCGAGATGATTTTCAGAAAGGAAACGAGTCGATCCGTCTTCTTGTTTCCCCCCGTTCCAAGGACTGATGGTTTCTCCATTTGTCATCGCCTCCTTGCCGGATCGATTTTTTTGACAGTTTGGTTCATGAAGTTGAGTTCATATATTGAAGCGCCTTTCGCCGCAAGAGAAGCAAAGCATCCCTCATAATCCATAAAAAGCGGAAATGAAATGTTATGCCGGACTTTAAATCCTTCAATGTGTCTTGTGATGATCCGTTTGTTCCTCTCGGACCTCCCGGCGGACACGTCACAGACCACAATTCCCATGATGTTTATCGGGTTTTCCTCTTTTATCAACCCCAAGACCGCATCGATGTGATCAAAACAAAGCACACACTGGACATCCTTGATATTGATGAGAAAAAGAGTTGTTTTTCCTTTTTCGGTTTGCCCCCTCAAAGATACCAGAACCAAGGCAAAAAGAAGAAGCCCCAAACCCAACAAGACAAACGATTTCTTATTCATTGTAAATCAATTGATATTTTTTCAGCAAGGTTCCATATTCGGCTCTGGAAAAAAGATAACCGTCTTCGTCAACATGAATCATATGGGATGGCTCCGGAAGAGTGACGGTGTCCACCCATGTCCCGTCTTTGGACAGGACATAGATATCCCTGCTGACATTTTTCGAGAGGTCTCCTCCCAGCACGTAATAAAAAGAGTTCCTGGGATCAACGGTGATGGATTTAAAACAGATGTCCTGAGGCAAAAGATAATCCCCGACTTTCTTTTGTTTCGGCTTGCCGGCCCTCAACAGGTTCCGTTCCCATATCTTCGCCCCATCCCGGGAATACTTCACAATCTTATCCTGCCATTTAAAACACAGATACACGTGCTCGTCATCTCCAATAAAATCGACGGCGTTGAGCATGATGTCTAGAATATCCGAATATTGAAGGAATCGGATCTCGTCCCCCTTCGAATCGAAAAAAACGATCCTGGTGCTCATTAACATGGATGCCGCAATCAGGTTTTTGCCAAAGATGCGAAAACTCGTGACGAGATTTCTCAGCGGAACGCTTTTCCTATAGTTGAGATTTTTATCGAAAATCTGAATCCCGGGGCTTTGGATCTGTCCGACGTAAAGAAAACCGTCATGATATCGAATGACGCCGGGCGTCAAAAAATCTCCCGGTCCTTGGCCCTTTTGTCCGGTCTTCGCAATGAATCGTCCCTCTGGATCGAATTTTTTTATGCTGGTGTCTTTCAAGTCGCTGATATAGATGTTGTTTTCATCGTCCGTTGTCAGCCCCACCCATTGATAGATGATCCCGTCGCTATCGTGTCCGATGGTCAACACTTCCCTGATGGAGATCTTTCCAGCATGCATTTCGACCGGAGAAAAAATCGCGATGACGATCAAGGAAACAGACGGGAGCATCATTCGAACTTTTCGCATTGATTCCCTCAGCAGTCCTAAACCTGCGGCCTTTCGCTTTTCTTGATTCACCGTCGACTCTGTTGATTACTTTATGAGCGGCTCGACAAAGTCTTTACAAAAAGCATAGCCGGCAAAACATTTGAGAATGTCACCACTCGGATGCAGATTCACGGCGAAACAGACCATGTAGGCTCTTTCACATATCCCCAATTCGAATTCAGAATCAGACGCCTGTGTCCCCCCCGAGAAAAACAACAGTCCGACGATGAGGGCAAGACACATGCCGGGTCTTTTTGTGCGCAACATTTTCTATTCTCCTTCTTTCAATTGATGAAAGGCTCCACAAATGTTTTACAGAAATCGTATCCGTTCAAGCAATACAAAATCTGACCCAAAATTGCTCTGGAAAGCCACTCCATAATATTGGTCTTTCCAAAACATCGAACCAACGCCCATTCGCAAACGGACACATCGGCATTTCCATGAGGTGCTGCAACAAAACTCACTAACACAACGGCAACACACAAGATGATGCCCTTTGCCTTGTTTGAAAGGCTCGTTCTTGCTTTCATCGTATCTCCTTTTCAGAGTGTTCTCTTCCGAACTGCTGCAATGAACGTGCCAATTTTTAAAACAACATCAAAAATTCCTCCCGGAGGGGATCCAATCCCGCCAGAGGGAGATTTCCTCCTGTTCGCGCAGTCCAAGAATCTATCCATTCACCTGGACGGATGTCCGAAAGCCCATGCAGCTCGTCTTCTGGCGTCCGGGCTTGTCTCCGGGCGTTTACGTTGGTTTTGCTGAAGCGTCGCCGCCGGTTTACATTTCCCCCGTCCGGAAATCTCGTGTAGCCCGGCTCTTCCGCCGAATTTCCTTGGTCTGATCCTATTGATACATACGGAGCGTTTTTCTTTCCTGATATAAGATGAGGGTCTCCACCCGGATCCCCGGTATCTCCACTAAATGATAGACGCCGGCCGTGACGGCGGTGAGGGGGAGTCACAGGCCGGCTTTCGTCAAGCATCACCCCGCCGGTTCAATGACGGCCTGTGCTGCGTGCCATAAGGCCATGATCCATATCGTCTTCTTATCTTGCCGGCTTCAGTTTCACCATCCGCTCAGGCGCCCACGCCCCCGGCATTCCAACTGCCCCTCTCGTCTCAACACGGCGAGATCCGGAAAGGCGGCCCGGATGCGGGCTTCCTGATATCGAAGGCCCTTTCCCCCACAAGCGCCATTTCCACCGGCTCATAGGTGACCGCTGCCGCAGGCCGGTCCTCCCGGAGTGACTGGATCGCATGGAAGTATCGATTGGCGTGCTCACCTGCTTTTCCAGTATCCTGGCATCAACGAAGATATGTATTAATTTTTCCTTTTTGGATTATTTCGGCACAGCGGACGCGCAGGTTAAAGCATTTTAAGCTGTGTTTTCTTGCGACAAAGAGTAAAGCCTAACCCAAGTGTATGACATAGCCCATGTTGCGATAGCCTCTCAGGCGTTTGTCCCACATACGGGCAAGCTGCGGGTTGTCATATTCAACATAGTCATAGATACGAACATCATCTTTTGTGGCATGTTCACGGTGCAGGCGGCCCGCATACTGCTGCAATGTTCCTTTCCAGGAAATCGGCATACAGAGCACCAGCGTGTCAAGGGGCGGATGGTCAAAACCCTCGCCTATTAACCGGCCGGTGGCAAGAATCACCCTTGGAATTGAGTCGTCAAGTTCTGCAAGTTCCTGCATGACTTCCGCACGTAATTTTTTTGACATTCTGCCATGAAGCACAAAGCAGGGGCGTACTTCAACTTTTAGAAGCTCCAGAAGCCGCTCCAAATGTTCTGTCCGCTCCGTCAGCGCAATGATTTTTCTTCCCTCACGAAAGGCGGCAATAATGTCCTGCGCCATATGGTGGTTGCGTTGCGCATCGGTGGTGAGAATGCGGAACACGTCCTGGATTGCCGCATTTTCCCCAAGTGGCGGAGATTTAAGCATACGTGGCCATACTTCAAGCTGCGCCGGGGCTGAATCAGGCTTTGCGGCATTATGGCGAATAGGACCGCACTGCATGAAAATGATCGGCTGATGGCCATCGCGGCGCACCGGGGTTGCCGTAAGCCCGACAACGAAAAGCGCTCTGGCCTGCTTCAGTATTGATTCAAAAGAAAAAGCCGAAATATGATGACATTCATCAACGATGATCTGGCCATACTGATCGAGCAGTTCCCCAAGATTTTCATAACGCGACAGCGTCTGCATAACAGCAATATCGATGCAGCCCGAGGGCTTCTTTTTGCCACCGCCAATTACCCCGATGCTCCCCCTTGGAACCTCAAGAAACGTCGTAAGCCTCTCCTGCCATTGCTTTAGAAGTTCGTTGCGGTGAACGAGAATAAGCGTACTTACCCGACGCCGGGCAATCAGCGCGGCAGCAGTAACAGTTTTGCCGAATGCCGTTGGCGCACAAAGGATACCAGTTTCGTGATTAAGCGTTGCTTCGACAGCATCGGACTGATCTTCCCGTAAGTTACCAATAAAAACAGCGCTTACAGGTTTCCCGGAAACACGTTCATCAATGATTTTAGGCTGTATTTCGTGCCCTTTCAGCAAATCAAGCACTGCTTCTAGGCAGCCCCGGGGAAGGCTGACATGGTGAGGGTAGTTTTCGGCGCAGCCGATAACTCGGGGCTTATCCCATACAGGAAAACGCATTGCCTGCGCCTTATAGAATTCCGGATTTTGAAATGCGGCTAGGCGAATCAACCGGTTGGCAAGCGGCTGTGGCAGTTCGGACTTTTCAATGAACAGCTGATTTGCAAAAATGATATTTAGCGACGAGGGCAGCGGTCCAGGAATATTTTTAAATTCAGAGGTTGGACGCTTCCATGGCTTCCGTTCATCTTCTTCCGTGACAAATGCCACATCAATGGGATGTCCTCCGTCGGTTGCTTTCAAGATTGAGGTATGAATATCCGATAAGCCCATTCTTCCAGTTGACGCCAGAAAAGCCCACTGATCAGGCCACGGCATAAACTGTTCATCGACAAAGACACTTCGGCCGTGCCCGCGAATATTTTTTTGAAGCGGCAAGGCTATCAGGTTGCCGAAACCGCCTTTGGGCAACCTATCCTGATTGGGGAAAAAGCGGTCATAGCTCGTAAGGCTTAATTGCCGTGTGCGGGCGCAGGTATGACTGATGATCGCTGCGCCCAGCCGGCGGGCGTCTCGCGCCGGAACAGCCCCGGAAAAAAATATCCATACATGCGCGCCCTGTCCCGAGCGCGATATTTCAAGCGCCGCAGGCACGCCAAGCTCCCGGCATGATTGCATAAAAGCCCCGGCATCCTCGCGCCATTCAGCCTCATCGAAATCAACAGCCAGAAACCAGCAGGTATCGTCGGTCAGCAGAGGATAAACGCCAATGGTCTGTTTGCCGCTCAGATGGTCATAGATGACCTGATTGGTAACCGGGAGCAGCATCCTGTTTTCGCAATCCCCGCATTTTATGCGAGGCTTGTTGCAAACGCCTGGCTTCCATTCATTGTCGCAGGCGGGGGAATACCCTGATTTCCCTTTAGCCGATTCCCAGCGCAGAGCGTAGACATCGGCACGGCCCCGGAAAAGGCTGCGGAAAAGTGCTGCTTTTGCGCCGGAATCAAGAGGTGAGGTGGTCTCGTGTGCGGCAAGCTGCGGGTTGTCCGGCGTTGAGGGGTATTGTATGGGCTCTTGCCGCCAGTTGATGCCGTGCGCATCAAGCAGGGCTTTAAGGCGGGTGTTCTCCGCGGTAAGTTCTTTTATTCGATTGTTTTCAGGGGTCGGCGGCAAGGCTCGATCAGCCCCACAGTTGTTGAATCAGTTGTTCTTTTGAGATATTTTGAAACGCTGCGATGTCGTTCAGAATTTTATTGAGGGTGCCGATTTTAATCGGATCGTGATTGGGGATGGTTATGTGATGAACCTGCGACGGTTGTTGAGCGGTTAGCCTGATATGGCTGCCTGTCTGGCGTGTGACTGCGTAGCCGAAGCGCCCCAAAAGTTTGCACAGCTCGCTGCCGGAGAGATCGCGGGGTATTCTATGCATGGACGGCCAGCACTTCCTCTCTGACAAAATGCAGCCTCACGACAGCAGGAACTTCCGCTGCCTCGAAGTGGCATTTAATCGAATCGATGATATTGTGTTTCAGCTCTTCCTCTGTATCTCCCTCGGTAAAGATGGAATGCCCCAGCGCCTGGGCGTTAAACCCACCTTCAGGGTCTTCTTCAATCAAAAAAAATATTTCATTCATGGCATGCTTCCTTGTCGTGCTTTAAATTATTATACAGCAGTATTTTTTATTGAGCAATTACGATGAGATAGCCAAGTTTGTTGGTCCGGTACTCAACATAGGACATCGACTTCCACAAGGGCGATGTCTTCGGGGCACTTGGCGATGTGCTCCGCTTTCAGCATTCTGGACATGACATGCCTTGATTTCATCTATCGGCAATATCTGTTTCCCATGGCGAATCATGAGTTTTTTTACATCGCTTCATATTCATTTGCGCCCAACAGGACGGCAACGCCTTTGCCATGCTGTGTAATGACAACCGGACGTTTGGTGTTATGGACTTGTTTGATGAAAGAAGCCATGG
Source organism: Acidobacteriota bacterium (assembly GCA_033549365.1). NCBI lineage: Bacteria > Pseudomonadati > Acidobacteriota > Acidobacteriota bacterium. The sequence goes on along the minus strand of JAWSUF010000002.1, from coordinate 545,700 downwards.
CGTGGGACGTCAAGAGGGCTTCATCTTCACCCATCGGCTCAGGCGCCCACGCCCCCGGCATTCCAACTGCCCCTCTTGTCTTAATACGGCCAAGTAACCCCTCAGCGTCGGCGGCGGGACGTCTGGAAAGGCGGCATGGATGTCTTTCCAGGCGAATTCCTCCGGGAACTCCTCGAGCACGCGTTTCCTGATCTCGAAGGCCCTTCCCCCAGAAAACGGCATCTCCGGCTCATAGGCGGCCGCAGCCTCGGCGACTGCAGCCGCGGGCCAGTCCTCCCGGTGGGACTGAATCGCTTGGAAGTAGCGGATAATCAGGCGGTATGGAAAACTCTCGTGCTCAAGCGTCTCGATAATCCAGAGCATTTGGGGTTATTTTAACACATCTCAGATTTCCCAAGGCTTGAGGCGGGGATCTTTGCGGATCCCGGCGGCGGCCTTCTGAAGTTCGACGCGGTCGTCTACTGGACGAGGGTGTCCTCGGAGAAGAGCATCAATCGCCCTCCCATAACTGAGAGATAGGCACGGCAAAGAGTCGGTCTCCAAAGCCCGCCACGGCTTCGCCATCATAAAGCACCACTCCGGCGGCAAAACCCGACTCATCCCCCACCAGCCGGGCCAGCGTGGTCTTTCCGCACTGGCGTGGCCCGTGGATCAGCACGACCGGCGAATCCGCCAGTGCTTCCACGATGCGCGGGCGCAGGAAACGGGGATATAAGGCTTCTTCAGGCATGTCAGCTATCTATAACAAAATTGTCGGCCAATTGCAAGTTATCCTGCGTCCAATTGTCGACAGAGTGCCGTCCAATTGTCGGTGTGACGAAAAGAATCAGGCCGCCGCGTCACCGTTCATCGCTGTGGAGAACCGGTCACGTTCACAACAACTCGAAGAACTCGTCGGTTCCCACACAACCGAGGAACCGTTTGAGCAGCTCGCGAAGAAACCCCATTCCAAGCGGCCACGACCATCCTCCGTCGCCCCGGTACGTCATCCGGTGGACCCAATAGCCGCTGCGCCCTCGCAACGGCACGAATTTCATTACGGGGTCGTATTGAACTCGCCGCATCATGCCGTCATCCCGGACCACGTCCATGATCCAATCGGAGAGTATGCCGCCCCTTGGTTCGAAGACGACGATCTCGCCTTTGACAACCTCGATTCGGTAGCCTTGGAGATGAGGGTGCCGGGCCATCTCCATGCGGGCGAGAGCCACATCGGCTTCCGGCACGCTTGCCGCGGACGAATCGATCTTCCGCACGGAAACGACTCCGTTGATGTTCTCGGAGAACTCGAAACCTTCCGGCATCGCCGGCAGCGCACCTTCACGGAGCGTCTTGGAAACGTAGTAACGGACTTTGCCCGTCTTGGTTCTGCCTTCGATGAGGTAGTCAGAACGGTTCAACGATCGCTTGTGCTCCGTGCCATACTGCCACAATCCACACCGTCTTCTTCTCAACGCGATAAAAGAAACGATACGGACTGATCACAACCTCCCGGTGCGCCAACTCCGGGAACTCTGGTATCACTCGACCCGACTCCGGATATTTCTCCAATCTCCTAAGCCCCTCTTCGGCTCGTTTGCGAAACCTGAACGCAGATGAAGGCTTATCCTTCGCGATGTAGGCAAGCGCATCAAGAAACCGGATTCGGGCTGAGGGCGTAAACCGCACTCTCACGATTCACTTTCCCGAAGAAGGGCATCAGCCTCCCGAAGCACGCTATCAAGCGAACACCCCTTCCCCTGGGCAATTTCCCTCTCACCAAGCGCCAGCAGGCGCAAAATTTCCCGTTCGTGCTGAGATCGCTCGTAGGCATCGAGATTCAGCAGTACAGCCGTCGCCCGCCCTCTCTGGGTTATGACAAGAGGCTCTCCGGATTCTTGCAATCTCTTCAGGACAGCCGCCGCATCCTGCCGAAGGTCGGTCACGGGGACAATTTTGGGAACTTTAACCATTACGACACCTCCAATGATACATACAATAATACCATTGAACGTATCAACTATCAAGGCTTATGAACTGCAACCTAAAAATGTGTCCAGTGGGGATAGAACAATCTGTTTCCCATGGCGAATCGTGAGTTTTTTTGCATCGCTTCATATTCATTTGCGCCCAACAGGACGGCAACGCCTTTGCCATGCTGTGTAATGACAACCGGACGTTTGGTGTTATGGACTTGTTTGATGAAAGAAGCCATGGCGTGGGACGTCAAGAGGGCTTCATCTTCACCCATCGGCTCAGGCGCCCACGCCCCCGGCATTCCAACTGCCCCTCTCGTCTTAATACGGCCAGGTAACCCCTCAGCGTCGGCGGCGGAACGTCCGGAAAGGCGGCCTGGATGTCTTTCCAGGCGAATTCTTCCGGGAACTCCTCGAGCACGCGTTTCCTGATCTCGAAAGCCCGTCCTCCCGCAAACGGCGTTTCCGGCTCATAGGCGGCCGCCGCCTCGGCGACCCCCGCCGCGGGCCGGTCCTCCCGGTGGGACTGGATTGCGCGAAAGTAGCGGAGCATCAGGCGGTATGGAAAGCTCTCGTGCTCAAGCGTCTCGATTATCCAGAGCATTTGGGGTCATTTTAACACATCTCGGAAGAGTCATGCCCTTTCGCATCGGGGAATATTCTCCCATTTCAATTGTATCTTTGTTGGAAGCACCGGCTTCCGGGAATCCGCCGCAAGGAGGCCGAGATGTTCAAGGATTCGCTGTTCGTTCCGGAAAGACATGCGCGGGGCGCGGCCATCGCGCTACCGGCAGCCGCGCTCAGTCATGCCCTTTTTCTGAATCTGGCCCTGGTCCTGCCTCTCCTCAAGGTAGGTGATCTGCCGCAGATTAGAGCCTCGGACGTCAGGATCGCTCCCGCTCTTCCCAAAACCCCCCTGCCTCCGCCGAAAGGAAGGACCGGAAGCCCGGGAGGCCGCATCAGGCCTCGGACCGTTCCCGTGGCGGCCGCGGCATGGAGGGTTGCACCCGTGGATATTCCCGTCGGCATCGCCGAGGAGGACTTCGGAGCCGAGGGCGCGGATTATGGGATCCCCGGCGGCGTCGACTACGGGGTTGAAGGCGGCTTGCCGGCCAACATTCTCAGCGAGGCGCTCTACAGCCTCGTCGGCGAGGTCGAGGCCCCGGTCCGGGCCGTCGGCGAGGTCAGACCGCCCAGGCTCGTCCGGAAGATCGAGCCCGATTACCCTGAGATCGCTCGGATGTCCCGGGTCGAAGGCATCGTCATTCTCGAAGCGACGACCGATGTCTACGGCCGGGTGACGGATGTCCGTATTTTGCGCTCCATTCCTCTCCTCGATGGGGTTGCGATCGCGGCCGTTCGGCAGTGGGTGTACGAGCCGATGATCATCAACGGCCGGCCCCGGCCGGTTGTCTTCACCGTTACCGTCAGGTTCCAACTCAAGTAGCCGGCCGTGGCCTCGGCCGACGAGGCTTCCTGAACCGCAGCGACATCCCCGTCAATCTTCCTTTTTTGGGGGGGCCGAATACTTCCTTTCGATGTCGTCCATCATCTTCTTCCGCTTGTCCTTGGTGTCGAGGTAGATCTGGAGATCGAGAACGCTCTCCGCCAAGGCCGACGCCACCTGCCCAATGGAGTCCTGCTTATATTCCTCTCCCAGCTTGTCCATGACGAACCTCGCGAGCTCGGGCTCGATGATGGGCTGCAGCATGTTCTCGGGATCGGGGACGAAGAATAACTTGTTGACGGCCAGGAATCTGGAAAACCGGGCGTAAAAAACGGCATCGATTCCGCCGTCGGACCTGAGCCTCTTGGCTTCCGCCATGATCTCGTTCATTTTGGCGACGACGACATCCCGGCCCCCGCTCCCCTCTGATGCCCACTGCTGAAAAGCCGCAATGTACATGTCGAGAAGGGCGTAGCCGTCCCGGGACGGCTGCGGAACGGTTGAATCGCTCTGGGCAAAACCGGCGGACAACGCAATAACGAGTAGACCGAAAAACGATTTCCTGAGCATGTCAAGCCTCCTTGTCGGATGTGTGGATTTTCATAAAAACGCGTTCGATGGCCCTGTCCTTAAAGAGAATTCTGATCCTTTCGCGGCGGCTGAAACGCGGCGCGGGACCGTCAGCCGTCCCGGACGAAAGGCCGGAGTCCTCTTCCGCGAGTTCAGGGACAAGAAGAGCCAGGGCCCGGTTGATGATCCAGTCGTCGGACGCCCTGGGATCATCTCCGCCCGGCCGCGCGAGAGCTCCGAACGGCACTTCGCCGGGATCCGGCCGGCCGTACATCTCGATGACCGCATGGAGTGCGGATAGCCCGGCCACGGAAGCGGAAGGGCCCGGGGACCGGAGCAGGAACAGGGCCAAGCCGGCCGCGGCGAGCACGGCGAGGCCCAGGACCGGTACGAGAAGCTTGCGGAAAAAAAGCGGTGGTCGGGAGGGCGCCTCTTCAGCCTTAAGCCGGGCCGTGAGCCCCGAGGCGAAATCGCGGCCTCGGAACACGCCGAGCGCGCGCTCGGATTCCAGGCGGACGAGATCCTCGATCTCCTTCATGATCCAGTCATTCGGCGGCGTTGTCATGGTGATTCTCCCCAAAGATCTTGACGAGCACCCGGCGGCCGCGGTGCAGGCGCGACATGACCGTGCCCTCCCTGATGTCCAGCGTCCTGGCGATCTCCCCGTAGGAGAGACGGGCGTATTCCCTCAGGACGAACACCTCCCGAAGCTTTACCGGAAGGCGGCCGACGGCGGCTTTCAGGAAGGCCAGGCGGTTGTCGTTTTCCCCGGATTCCCGGTGAGGGGCTTCCGGAGACTCCCCAGCGGCGGCCGTATCCAGGGGGACAAAGCGGACAATGCGGGACCGCCGGCCGTGATCCAGGCAAATGTTCCGGGCGATGCGGAACAGCCAGGGCTTCAGTGCATCGATGTTCCGGATGGTCGGCAGCTTGGCGCAGGCCCTGGCATAGACATCCTGGCACAGGTCCTCCGCCGCGGTGACATCCCGGGAAAAGCCCAGGCACACGAGGAAAATCTCTTCGCGGTACCGGAGGATGTCCTCCAGGCCCGCTCCGGTCTTTCCCGTCTTATCCATCGCTTCTTGTCCTCATTGTTCAAGACGAACGGGGGTCCCGTTTATTCCATCCGGTCTTCCCCGGAAATGACAGACGCCGGCCGTGACGGTGGTGAGTCGGCGCCGCAGGGTGACGCAGGACGTTTTAACTGTCCCGGATTTCTTTATGGATATTAATCCCCGATATGGACAGGCCGGCGTCTTTAAGGAGATCGATCGCCCGGCCGGCCTGATCGGCCCGGATCATGAGTTTCGCCGGACAATACATTTACGCTCTCACACCCAATCGGCACATCTTGTGGTAATCCCTCATACGGATTCACCGGTTCGCACAACGAAACCGACATGATCGACCGCGGGAAACGCGTGATACTTTTTGGTGACCGCCCTCAGTTCCAGCATGGCTGATGATGTGGCATTTCAGATTTTCCAAGGCTTGAGGCGAGGGTCCCTTCGGATCCCGGCGGCGGTCTTCTGAAGTTCGACAAGGATCTCGATCTTCTTCTCGAACGGCAGCGCGGCCAGCCGGCGGCGCCGCTCGCGTTTCTTTTTGAAGATGATCTCCGCGGACTCACTTTTCATCGGCTCCGCCTCCCCGGTTCTTCAGCTTATCCGAAAGGCTGTGCCTTTCAAGGATTCCGGACAGCACGCCCCGGTCGACGGATTCGCTCTCCAAAAGCCTGACGGCGCGTTCCCTGTCCTTCGCCCGGCCCGTCTGCAGGGCGATGGCGATAAGATATTCGGCCTTGACGACATTGGCTTCAACGCCCCGATACGTGAGGGATACGGGGTCGGCCACGGCCTCGCGGACAAGATCGTTATAGGCCGGAATAAACTGAACGGGAAACCCTTCTATGATGAGGGCCTCCGCCTCTTCGGCGTATCCCCGCCCACGGGCAAACTCATAGATGGGAGCGAGCTCATCCTGCCCTTCCCTGACAGGCATAAAGAAAACGTCAAGATCATAGGTTAGGATGGGCTCGATGTAATACGTCGCGGCAATCCCCCCTCCGATGGCATAGGCCCGGATGATCCCCAAGCGGATCATCTCTGCGATGACTTTGAGGGTCTTTTCCATGAGGACGATCCGAGCAGATTATAAAGGAAATCCCCCTGAAAACAAATCAGCCTGTGAACGAACAAGAATGAAGTTCACCTGCTCGAAGCGTCTAAGATCTGCACGCCTTGATTTCATCTATCGGCAAAATCTGTTTCCCATGGCGAATCGTGAGTATGGATATTTGCTTTGTTTCGATGTGATAGATGATCCGATAGTTTCCGTATATGATCTCTCTGAACTGACGTTCATTGATTTCAGGGACGATCCGCCCGATTTCCGGATTCGATCGAAGCTGCTCAACCTTTGAGAAAATCGCACGAATCCATGTCCCTGCCGCCAAAGGTTTGTCTTGGGCAATGTAATCAATGATCTCCGATGCTCTTTCAACAGCAAGCGGCGACCACACGATTTTCATTGAGAAATCCGCTTCAATAATTTGTCTTTTGCATTTTGGTGAGAGATTCCCTCTCCTCCAGCCAGTTGGTTAAGAGAGGTTTGGACGTCTGAAAGAAGTTCAATTTTTTCCTGCATCGCTTCATATTCATTTGCGCTCAACAGAACGGCAACGCCTTTGCCATGCTGTGTAATGACAACCGGACGTTTGGTGTTATGGACTTGTTTGATGAAAGAAGCCATGGCGTTTCTGACTTCCGACATGGATCTGATATCTTGATCAATCTTAAGCTTTTGCATTTTGCACCTCATTCAGTTTTATTTATTGTACATAATAGCATACATGATTATGTGCGATCAACACTATGATTAACTGCGGCTTTCGGACTTGACGGCGGTGAAGAGGCATCGCCGCATAATGAAACCGACACGATCGACCACGGGAAACGCGTAATACTTTTTGGTGACCGCCCTCAGTTCCAGCATGGCTGACTTCTATCCACGTATCAATGAGCTTCGACGATGTCCTCCATGGGATAACGCCTGTCGATCACCGTTTTCAATTTTCCCGCTTTGCAGAGTTCCTTGATGACTCTACTTCTTCTTGATCGGATAGGGCGGGATCGCCGGCAACTCTTTCTCCGCCGTCTTCAATTCCTCCAGGATTTCCGCGATGGCCCGGTTGAGCTGCTGGTCGATTCCCGCGAACTCCTTGGCCGGATCGTTGTCGACGACGATGTCCGGCTCGACGCCGACGCCCTCGATGATCCACTCGCTGTCCATACTGTAGCTTGCGAACTCCGGCCGCATGAGCTGGCCGCCGTCGATGAAGGGCAGCGTGCCGCGGATGCCGACGACGCCGCCCCAGGTTCTCTTGCCGACGAGCTTGCCGAGACCCATCTGCCGGAAACGGTAGGGGAAGAGGTCGCCGTCGGAGGCGGAAAACTCGTCCATCAGGCAGATTTTCGGTCCGAGGAGCATACCGCCGGGGTCGGGCGTCGGGATGGTGTTTCTCGACATGTCGACCATGGCGATCTCGCGGCGCAGGCGCTCGATGAGCATGGGCGAAACGTTGCCGCCGCCGTTTCCGCGGACATCGATGATCAGGGCCTTCTTCGTGAGCTGGGGATAGTAGTGCTTGACGAATTCATTGAGGCCGTCCGGACCCATGTTGGGAACGTGGATGTAGCCGACCCGTCCGTCCGTGGCCTTGTCGACCTTGGCGATATTCTCCTGCACCCAATTGAAGTAGACGAGGCCGCTTTCGACCGGGATGGGGAGGACGATGGTCTCGCGGGCACCGCTTTCCACCGGCTTGGCATTGAGCTTCAGCCGGACCTGCTTGCCCACGGTGTCGAGAAGAGCCTCATGAAGGTCGGCCATGTCCGCCGTGGACCGGCCGTCGGCGGCGACGATGAAGTCCCCCTCGCGGGCATCCACGCCGACTTCGGTCAGCGGAGAACGCAGGTCGGGGTTCCAGTTTTGTCCTTTGTAGATCCGTTCGATGCGGAAGAAACCGGTTTCGGCGTCTTTTGAGAGATCGGCTCCCAGGCGGCCGACCATGATGCGCTGCGAGCCGGGGTCGCCGCCGCCGACATAGGCGTGACCGACGCTGAGCTCGCCCATGAGATCGCCGATGACGTAAGTGAGATCCGCGCGGTGCCCGACCGCGGCGGCCAGGGGACGGTAACGCTCCTTCAGGCCCTCCCAATCCACGCCGTGCATGTTGGGCGCATAGAAGAAATAGGTCATCTGGCGCCAGCTTTCCTCATAGATCTGGTCCCACTCGGCCCGGAGGTCGACCATGGCCTTCATTCCGGAGAGGTCGAGGGCGTCGGAGATCTGGATCGGTCCGGAGGGAAGGGGGATGATGGCATAACGGCCGTTCTGGAAGACGAGCATCTTGGAGCCGTCGGCCGAGATTTCATAACCGCTGACCGCGCCGAGATCGGTTTCCTTGTGCTCCTTGAGGTCGTAAAGCTTGAAGGACGGACGGGAATCGCGGTCGCCGAAAGCCGCGTAGTAGAGGCTGTCCTTGACCGAACCGAGGTTGAAATACCGGGCAACGGGGACGTTGAGACGCAGGATGCGGCCCTGGATGCCGTCGAGGTCGACGTCCAGCGGCGCGGGCGTTGCGGCCGGTTTCTTCTCGTCGGGCTTGTCCGGAGCGCTTTTGGCCGCCGGGGTCTCCGCTTTGACGGCGACCTCGTCGCTTTTCGGCTTGAACGGCGACTCGATTTTCTTATTCAGTGTCGCCAGATAAATCCGGCCCTGGGCTCCGTAGGCGTGGTTCCATTCGGTCGAACTGTAGATGGGATTGAAATCCCGGTCGGAGACGAAGAACAGGTATTTGCCCTCGGCGTGAAACACGGGGCTGTAGGAGGAGTACCAGCCGTCCGTCACGGCCGCGCTCTTGCCGTCCTTCAGGCCGTAGAGATAGACCTTGGTCATGGCGTCCCGTTCCGGCCGCGCATAGGCGATCCACAGGCTGTCGGGGGACCAGACGTACTGGCTGAATTCCCAGGCTTCGGCCTGGTCGACGACGACCGTCTTTTTGGTCGCGATATCGACATAGTTCAACCGGAGCTTCTTGTCGGCCCAGAGGATTTTCTTGGAGTCCGGCGACCAGTAGAGGGCGTATTTGTAGGTGTCCGCGTCCTTGGTGATCTGGACGGAATCGGCCGAACCGTCCTGGGCGATGATGTAAATTTCGTCCTCGCCCGAGGTGTCGCCGATGTAGGCGATCCACTTGCCGTCCGGGGACCACTTGGGATTTCGTTCGTGGACGCCGGGGGTTTGGGTGAGGTTTCGGGTGTTGCCGTGCTTGGCCGGGACGGTGAAGATGTCGCCGCGGGCGCTGAAGAGGGCCCGGTTGCCGTCGGGTGAGATCTCGAAGCTCCGGACCTGCTTGGAGACGTCCATGAGCCGGGGCCGGGCGGACAGACGGTCGTCGGCGATCCGGACGGGGACGCGGACGGCTTTCCGAGTGTCGAAATCGAAGCGATAGATGGATCCGCCGTTTTCGAAGACGATGCCGGTGTCGCCGAGGGATGGGAACTTGATGTCGAAATCCGTAAAGTCCGTGAGCTTTTCGGTCTTCCGGGTTTTCGTGTTGATGACGAAGAGGTTCATCCTCTTGTTGTCATCGCGGTCGGAGAGGAAATAGACGTCGTCCCCCCGCCACATCGGGATGATGTCCTGGGCGGGATTATCGGTCAGGTTTTCGGTCGTTTTTGAGGCGAAATCATGGATCCAGATGTCGTCGGCCATGCCGCCGCGGTAGCGCTTCCAGGTTCGGAATTCGCGAAAGACGCGGTTGTAGGCCAGCTTGGAGTCGTCGGGCGAGAAGGAACTGAAGCCGCCCCGGGGGAGCGGGATTCTGTCGGGCAGGCCGCCTTCGGACGGGACCAGGTAAAGTTGGCCGTTGAAATCATTCCACTCCATCATCCGCGAGCGGAAGAGGACGGAGGACCCGTCGTTTTTCCAGCCCATGACGATGTTGTTGGGACCCATGCGGTCGGAGACGTCGTCGCGAGAAAGGACGGATGTCGTGGTCAGCCGCTGCGGTACGCCGCCTTCGCGCGGGATGAGGAAGACCTCGCGGTTGCCGTCGTATTCGCCGGTGAAGGCGATCGTTTTTCCGTCGGGCGAGAAGCGTGGAAAGATTTCGTAGCCTTCGTGGCTTGTGAGCTTGCGGGCCGTGCCGCCCGCGGCGTCGACCGTGTAGAGGTCACCGGCCCAGGAAAAGACGATTTGTCCGCCATGGAGCGCGGGCGTTCTCAAGACTCGGGCTTCGTCGGATCCGGCCGGAGCCTGGGCGGCGGCCGGCAGACCGGCGAAACAGATCAAAGCGAAAATCAAGGTGACGGAAAGTGCAAGACGCGGTTTCATGAGACCTCCTCTGACTTATCGGAAAGATTAGGATACCCCCTCCCGGCCCGGGAGTCAATTTGGAGGCTTGACAACTTGCCCGCGATTGGTCATACTGTGGTAGGAAATATTCCTACCGCCGAAGGAGGGTTTATGGCGAAAACGGTCAAGATCTCGATCAGCATGCCGGCGTCCGAGTTCAAGGCCCTCGAAGCCGGACGCCGCAAGGCCGGGAGGACAAGAAGCCAATATATCCGGGATATCCTGGCCGCATATGGCGCGACATTTACAGGCTCGGGCGGAAAAGGCGGCGCCGTCCGCGAAGACCGCAGTCTTTACGGCTCTCCTCTGCCGGCCGATCTTACGGATAAGGCTGAACTGAGGCGCAGGGCGATTTCAGCCGCCGGACGGTTCGAATCCGGACTTTCCGACCTCTCCATCGGACACGACCGCTATTTGACCGACATGCCGGATCAAGAAAAAAGCAGTTCGGAATGTCGCAAAAAGAAGGAGCGAACACCGTGAGCGTCTTTGTCGACACAAGCGCCTTCCTGGCCGTCCTCGATAAAAGCGACGAGCGACATGCAGCCGCCAGGCGGATTTGGATCGAGACGCTCGAAGCCGGGCGCCCTCTCGTCTGTCACAATTATATCCTTGTCGAAACGTCGGCTGTTCTGGCGCGAAGAATCGGGATGAAGGCCGTTCGCGTTTTCGAGAGCGATATTGTTCCGGCCCTTCGCATCATTTGGATAAACCGGGACATCCATGAAGCGGCGGTCGGCGCCCTTCTGGCAGCCGGACGCCGGACGCTCAGCCTTGCCGACTGCGCAAGCTTCGAGATCATGCGGCGGACGAGCCTTCGCGAGGCCTTTGCCTTTGATCCGCACTTCGAGGAATTCGGCTGCGAAATGATCGGCGGTTGACATTTGGCGCGGTCTCCGTAAGAATTCAAAGGAATCATGAATCATCTTTGAGGAGTTCGTCGATGTTAAGAAAACCCTGGACCCTGACTCTGGCAACCCTGCTGGCCTTGTGGGGCTTTTCCGCCTGCCGGCCCGCCGCACCCGACTTCGAGGCCGCCGCGGCCGGGCTGGACGCCGCAGCCCTTATGGAGGATATCCGGATTCTGAGTTCGGACGAGTTCGAAGGACGGTTTCCCGCATCCCACGGAGAGGAAAAAACCGTCGATTTCCTGAAAAAACGCTTCCAGGACGTCGGGCTTCAACCCGGAAACGGCGACAGCTTCTTCCAGGACGTTCCCCTCGTCGAAATCACGGCCGATCCCTCCGCGGCCGTTCTGGAGATCGCACGCGGCGCAAAATCCCTGCGGCCGGCTTATGGAACCGATTTCGTGGGCTGGACGGTGAGGGCTGAAGAGAGCGTCGCATTTGAAGATTCCGAGGTGGTGTTCGTCGGCTACGGCATCATTGCGCCGGAATACGATTGGAACGATTATGCCGGTGTCGACGCCGCGGGAAAGACCCTGATCATGCTTGTCAACGACCCCGGGTTCGCCACCGAAGACCCCGAATTTTTCAACGGCCGGGCCATGACCTATTACGGCCGCTGGACCTATAAATTCGAAGAGGCGGCGCGGCAGGGGGCGGCGGGCGCGCTGCTCGTCCACGAAACGGCGCCCGCGGCCTACGGCTGGGATGTCGTCCGGAACAGTTGGATCGGCCCGAAGTTCAGCCTGGTTTCCGAGGACGGGAACGCCGGGCGCTGCGCGGTCGAAGCCTGGGTTCACCTGGACGCGGTCCGGGAAATCTTCAAAGCCGCCGGAAAAGACTTTGACACGCTGAAAGCCGCCGCCGAAAAACCCGGATTCAAGGCCGTCCCGATGGGTTTGAAAGCTTCCGCCGCGCTTCAAAACAGCGTCCGCAACGTCGTCTCACGGAACATCGCCGGACTTCTCCCCGGCTCCGAAAGGGCCGATGAATATATCATTTACACCGCCCATTGGGATCATTTCGGCATGGATCCCCAGCTGGAAGAAAATCAGGTCTACAGCGGGGCCATGGACAACGCCACGGGAACGGCCGCCCTCATCGAAGTCGCCCGGGCTTTCAAAAATCTCGGGGCGCCGCCCAAGCGGTCCATTCTCTTCCTCGCGGTGACGGCCGAGGAACAGGGCCTTCTGGGTTCCGGTCATTACGCCGAAAATCCCATTTTCCCCCTGGAGAAGACCGTTGCCGTCATCAACATGGACGGGCTGAACATCTTCGGCCGGATGAAGGACATCCGCATCACGGGCTACGGCCAATCCGACCTGGATGATTACGTCAAGGATTACGCGAAGACGGTCGGTCGAGTTGTCAAGCCCGATCCGACTCCGGAAAAGGGCGGCTTTTTCCGCTCCGACCACTTCCCCTTCGCCAAGAAGGGGGTTCCGGCCCTGAGCTCCGGTTCGGGCGTCCACCATGTTGAAAAAGGCGAGGCCTGGGGCCTGGAGCAGAAGGAAATTTTCATCCGCGAAAAATACCACAAGCCCACGGACGAGTTCGACCCCGGCTGGGATACGGGCGGGCTTCTCGACGATCTGCACATGTATTTCTCTCTCGGCTACCGGCTGAGCATGGAGTCCGTCTTTCCCGGCTGGAAAGAGGGCAGCGAATTCAAAGCCGTGCGCGAGGCGAACAGGCCCGGGAACTGATCCGAAACCGGCGGATGTCATGAGCGGAACCCGCTATTTCTTCTTCGACTGCGAAACGACGGGGCTCCCGCGAGTTCGCTATTTTTCGGAGGAGGTCGCCGAGGACTGGCCCCGTCTTGTTCAGATCGCCTGGGCGGGCTACGATTCCGAAGGGAATGCGGAGACCGCCCAATGCCACATCATCCGGCCGGACGATTTCGAAATTCCTGAAGAGGCGACCCGCATTCACGGCATCACCGACGCCATGGCGCGTCTTTCGGGCCGGGATCTGCCGGATGTTCTGGACGAGTTTCTGGATGCGGCCGGGCATCCGGGGACCGTTCTCATCGCCCACAACCTGGACTATGATCTGGGCGTCGTCGGGTCCGAACTTGTCCGGCAGAAAAGGCCGCTCGATTTTGTGCATATCCCGGGGATCTGCACGATGAAAACAACGACCGATTTTTGCCGCATTCCCCGGCCGGGCGGAGGATTCGGATACAAGTGGCCGTCGCTCACGGAACTTCATCTCCGGATTTTCGGGCTTCCCTACGACGGGGCCCACGACGCCGGACGCGACATCGAAGCCTGCGCCCGCTGTTTTTTCAAACTTCTTGAAGGGGGATACTATCCCCAGCCCTAAAGAAAGACCGCTATCTTGAAACCCGCCGCTCAAGGCGTCCGGCGCTTCGCTCACGAGGCCATGGGCACGGTCTTCGAGATCTTCATCGCCGGAAAGACCGACGCGTACGCAGGGCAGGCGGCGCGGGCCGGATTCGAGGAAATCGACAGGCTCGAACGTCTGTTCAGCCGCTTCGACGAATCGAGCGAAATCCGCCGCATCGGGCGTCTGGCGTCCGGAGAGGCGATCCCTGTGGGTATTGAGGTTACCGATTGCCTGGATATCGCCGAGCGCGTTCGCCTCGCGACGGGAGGGGCCTTTGATGCAAACGTCCGGACTCTGATAAAATGGAAGACGCCGGACGGCTTTGCGCTCGGGCGGCCGGCGGCGCCGGACAAGGAACCCGGCTCGCCGGTTCGGCCGGGCATCGATATCGATCTCGGAGGGATCGGCAAGGGTTATGCGCTCGACCGCGTGCGCGAGGTCCTGGCCGACTGGAGCGTTTTCGACGCCCTGCTTCAGGCCGGGACGAGCACCGCGCTCGCAATCGGTTCGGCGCCGGGACGATCCGGAGAAAGTGCGGGTTGGCCGGTCGGCGTCGCCTCGGCCTGGAAAACCGCCGGCCATTCGGGAGAGGTTGTTCTTCGGGACCGTGCGGTCAGCGGATCGGGATTTGATGTCAAGGGCGGACATATCCTGGATCCACGGACGGGGCGCATCGCATCGGGGCATGCCGCAGCCTGGGCCGGGCACAAGGAAGCCGCCGCGGCCGATGCGCTCTCGACGGCCTTCATGGTCATGGACGATCGTGAGGTCGAGCGGTTCTGCCGGGATCACCGGAACGTCTGGGCTTTCGTCGTCGACGCAACCGGCCGCATCCGCGTTTTCAACGATGCGGCGTTGAGAGAATCGCAAGGAGTTGAGTCATGACAATCGGAAGAATCGCCGCGTTCGCGGCTCTGGTCGGAATCGGATGGGCCGGGGCGCATCCGCCCGCTTTGACGGCCGCGGAACCCGAGACGCGATCCATCATTCAGGAGACCGACAAGGAGGAGCTGAAGCTCGTCCTGCCCAAACCGATGTTCGTCGGCACGCCGCGCAACATCCGCACACCGAATCTCGAAGTCATCACCGGAAAACCCCGGGGGCCGTTTTTCGTTCCCAAGGGAACCGTCCTTCTGTCTTTGAACAAGCCGGTGACGTCGAGCGACCCGGAGCCCGTAATCGGAGAACTCTCTTTCATCACGGACGGCGAAAAGTCGGGCGAAGACGGATACTTCGTTGAGCTCGGGCCGGGGACGCATTGGGTTCAGATCGATCTCGGGAAGACGAGCCGCCTTCACGCCATCCTTGTCTGGCATTATCACAGCCAGGCCCGCGTTTACCGGGATGTCGTCATTCAGGTGTCCGATGATCCGGATTTCGTGGCGGGCGTCACCACGATTTTCAACAACGATCACGACAACTCTTCCGGACTCGGTGTGGGGAAGGACAAGGAGTATATCGAGACCAACGAAGGACGGCTCTTCGACCCGAAAGGCGTTGAGAGCCGCTACATCCGGCTTTACAGCGCCGGGAACACCGCCAATGACATGAATCATTATGTCGAGGTCGAAATTTACGGCATTCCCGTGAAATGAGACGTCTCTTCATCCCCGGCTTTGCGGTCGTCTTTGCGGCGGCCGTTCTGGCCGGGGTGTTCTTCCGGACGGTGCGGCTTGATCTGCGTCCCATGCACCACGACGAGGCCAACCAGGCCGTCAAGTTCGGCGGTCTGCTCGAAGAGGGCGAATATCGCTATGACCCGGACGACCATCACGGACCCACCCTTTACTATCTGACGCTGCCTTTTGCGCGAATCGCCGGACGAACGACTCTCGCCGGCCTGGACGAGACCGTTCTGAGGCTCGTCCCGGCGCTCTTCGGCGTCGGCATCATTCTGCTCCTTCTTCTGTTCAAAGGGGCCATGCCCCGCGAAGCCCTGGCCGCGGCAGGACTTCTTGTCGCCGTTTCACCGGCCATGACTTATTATTCACGGTTTTATATCCAGGAGACGCTTCTCGTTTTCTTTCTTGTGGGGGCGGCCGGGTGCGCCTGGCGATGGCATGCCGCGGCGAGGGAACCCGAGCGGACCGAACGCAGAATCTTCGGGCCCGCGGAGGAAGCGCCGTCGCCCCGGCCGAAAGCGGCCGCGGCGTGGGCGGCGGGCGCCGGATTTTTCTGCGGCCTGATGTATGCGACCAAGGAGACAAGCGTCATTCTGTTCGGGGCGGCGGGCGGGGCCCTGATTCTTGTCGGGTTGCTGGAGAGAAAGAAAAAAAAGCGGGGGGTGAGACGAGCCCGGCATGTGTCGCCCGGTTTCGGCTATGCCGCCGCTTTCGGAGCGGCAGCCTTCGCTCCGGCCTGGCTTCTCTACACCTCCTTTCTGAAAAACCGGGGCGGATTCGTCGATTCCCTGCTGGCCTTCGGGGGATACCTGGAAAGAGCGTCCGGCGGAACTATCCATGACCATCCCTGGCACTTTTATTTCTCGACATTGATCTGGTCTCGGACCGGCGAGGGGCCGGTTTGGAGCGAAGGCCTTGTCATCGCTCTGGCCGCGGCGGGCGCTTTCACCGCGCTCGGCGCCATTAAGGCTGGAGATGCCGACACGCGTTTTTCGCGGGCTCTTTTATTTTTCACGCTGGGGGCCGCGGCGGTCTATTCGGTTATTCCCTACAAAACGCCATGGAATCTTCTGCCCTTTTTTATGGGCCTCATTCTTCTTGCGGGAAACGGCACTGCGGTCATGATGCGGATCAGCCGCTTTCTGGCCGTCCGCGCCCTCGTCGTCGCTCTCCTGGCTCCGGGATTCGTCAATCTGGGTCTCCAGGCCTGGAGGGCGAATGATGTGCACCCGGCCGATCCGCGAAACCCCTATGTCTACGCTCAGACCGTGCCCGATTTTTTAAAGCTCGTAAAAAGGGTCGAGGATATCGCGGAGGTCAGCACTGACGGCCGCAGGATGTTGATCATGGTTGTCGCTCCGCCGGAAGAGACGTGGCCCTTGCCGTGGAGCCTGAGGGAGTATGAAAGGGTCGGATATTGGACGGATGCGGCGGCCGTCGCCGGCATCAATATCACGAATGTGCCCTTTGTCATTGCCGGGCTCGATGCCGCGGAGGAGCTCGGAGACAGTCTCGAGAACAGCCATCAGGCGGAGTTTTACGGATTGAGACCCGAAGTCCACCTCGTCGTCTTCATCCGCCGCGACCTCTGGGAAATGCATCTCGTCCGGATGGATAAACAGGAAACGGCGATTCGGCGGGACGGTAAAGGACATCCGTGAAAGCGGCCGTGGATATCAGCATCGTGATTCCGGCGCTCAACGAGGCCGGTAAAATCGGCGGCGATGTCCGGGCGGCCGCATCGTTCCTGGCCCGGGAAGGGTTCTCGGGCGAGGTCATCGTCGTGGATGACGGGAGTTCGGATGGAACGGCCGAAGTCGCCGAAGAGGCCGATGTCGAGCCCGGTATCGGGAAAAATGTCATGCGGCTCGAGACAAACCGGGGCAAGGGGTTCGCTCTTAAAACCGGGATTGCGGCCTCGCGCGGCGAAATCGTCATCTTTGCCGACAGCGGGACGTGCGTCCCCTACGCCGATGCCCTTCCAGTGATCCGGCGCATCCGGGAAGGCGGACTCGACATCGGTCTGGGCTCGCGAAGGCACCGGGAAACCGTCATTTTGAGAGACAGAACGCTAAAACGGCGTTTTCTTTCGAGGATCTTTCATGGCGCCGCCGTCCTTGCGGCCGGACTGCCCCGGCGGATCAAGGATTCCCAGTGCGGCTTCAAAATCTATCGCGGCGATGTCGCCCGAAGGCTTTTCGCCGAGTGCGGGACACATGGCTATCTCTTTGAATTGGAGATCATTTCCCGGGCTCTCAAGCTTGGATACCGGGTCGAGGAGTTTCCGATCCACTGGACTTGCGACCTCGACAGCCGCCTTCGACCCGGCGCCGATGCCCCCCGCGTTCTCAAGGAACTGCGGAGGCTCCGCCGCCTCTAACCCCGCTCTGGCTGCTGGAATTTATTGATTATAAACAAAATAAGCGTATTTATTGTGCTTTGGCTGACGAATTGAATTGATTTTGTCGTTTCTTAATGGCAGTTTATTGGAAATCACTTATTATCAACTATATATGGCAGTCCGAGCAGGCCAAAACAAGCTATTTATATTAATATCAATAACTTGCAGCAGCCAGAGCAGGGTTATTCGAGCAGGGTTATTCGCGGGCGGCCCAGAGCATGCCGCGCTGGACGATGGTTCGGGCCTCCGGAACATCGAAATCGGCCGCGACATGGCCGAGCGACGTGTAGAACACCCGGCCTTTCCCGTAGAGCTTCTTCCAGACAACGGGCATGACCACGCCTTCGATCCACGGCGCATGTTCGCCGCTGAACGTCGTGGTCGCCAGGACTTCGTTGATCGGATCGACGTGCATGTAATACTGCTCCGATTTCATTTTGAAATCCTGAAGTCCTTCCGTGATGGGATCGTTCGGATCCGTGATGTTGACCTCATAATCGATGATGCCGCCCGGATGAGCCACCCATTGCCCGCCGACCATGAACTGGTATTCCGTGTTGTTCCGGAAAGAGTCGGCCAGACCGCCGTGCCAGCCGGCCAATCCCACCCCGCTTTTTACGGCCTCGAGAAGGCCTTTTTCCTGTTCAGGTGTGATTGTCGCCATGGTGAAAGCCTGGACGATCAGATCCAGAGACTTGAGTTTATCGACGTCGAGATAGGCGTCGAGCGTATTCGAAATCTCAACCTCAAATCCTTGAGACTCAAGCCAGGGGGCGAAAATGGCCGTGCATTTCTCCGGCTCATGGCCGTCCCAGCCGCCCCAGACAAAAAGGGCCTTTTTAGCCACCGGGGTTTCTCCTGGTGCCGGAACGGTTTCCGGCCCGGGATGGGCCATCGGGGCGAAGACCATCGCCGCGAGCAAGATCCCCGAACCGACCGCCGGGAGGCAGTTTTTTTTTAGGTGAAAACGCATGATTTTCAGCTCCTTATGGACATTCACTTCAAGATGGCGCATCAGCGGCTATTCCGTTTGCCTGAGCGCACATCCCGACACGGACGGCCTTCCGAACAACTGTTTCGGATGTCACTCCAGGTCACGGATCCAGATATTTCTGAAACGGACCGGATCGCTGTGGTCCTGAAGAGAAATCGGCAGTTTGTCGGCATGAGCCTTGTAGGGCGGGCGGGCTTTATGGGCCGTCGGGCCCGTCAGCTCGACGGCATCGTGAACAAGCACGCCGTTGTGAAACACGGTCAGGCGCGCCGGAGACGGCAACCCGCCTTCACCGTCGAATCTCGGCCGGCGGAATACGATGTCGTAAGTCTGCCAAACGCCCGGCGGGCGGCAGGCATTCACCAGAGGCGGAAACTGGCCGTAGAGAGACGCGGCCATGCCGTCGGCGTAAGTCGGGTTGTCATAGCTGTCCAGAACCTGGACCTCGTAGATCCCCATAAGGAAAACGCCGCTGTTGCCGCGGCCCTGGCCTTCGCCGGATACGGCCTCCGGCGCCATCCACTCCACATGAAGCTGGCAGTCGCCGAAAGCCCGCACCGTGCGGATGGACCCCGTCTTGGCGACGACTTCCATATAATCATGTTCCAGTTTCCATCGGACCGGCTCGCCTTTTCCGTCGACCCATTCCCCAAAACCGGACCCGTCGAAAAGGACGAGCGCATCCGACGGAGGCGGAACCGGATTTCCGGCCGGGCCGGGGTCGACGACCGGCGGCAACGGCCGATCCGGATCATGAACCGCCCAAGGGATGCTTTCGGCCTCCACCCGATGCTCTTCCGCGGGACGGCAGGCCGTCATCGCCACAAGAAGAATCAGCCCCGTTCCCAAAAGGATGCCGCATGTTTTCTTCATGATTCCCCCTCGCCTCCGCCCGTCACAGCGACCACCCCGGACGGTAGGGCGCATGCAGAAATTCATTGGCTTCGGGCACATTGGTGAATTCCATCTTTCCCCCGTCCCATTGAAGCACGGTATTCCGGTCCTGGACCCGGACGGCGGCGTTGGCCAGGAGCATGACTTCGGTGAGCGGCCCGCTGTAGGAAAAGTCCGTGGTCGATTTTTTTCCGGTCTTGATGGCCTCGATCCATTCCTCGGCGATTCCGGGCGATCGCGGAATGGTTTTCTCCGGCCGTTTGTATTCGCGCATGGCCGTCTCGGGAACAAGTCGCGGATTCTCTCCGTAGGTGCTGCACATGAGAAGCCCCTTTTCGCCCCGGAAAAGCACTCCGCCGCCGTCATCGCCCATCATCCGCCCCGGTTCGAGTTCCGGCGGGCGGGGCGGCATCAGCCCTCCGTCGTGCCAAATCAGTTTGACCGGAACCAGGCCCTCCCTTTCTGGAAACTCATAGGTCACGATTTCCGCCATAGGCGCATAGTCCTTTGTGAATTTCGTCGAACTGGCCTGAACAGTCACGGGATGGCCGAGTTTGAGCGCCCGGAACGGGTGATCGATAATATGGGCGCCCATATCACCCAACGCCCCCGTTCCGAAGTCCCACAGCCCCCGCCAGCTGAAGGGATGATAGGCCGGATGATAGGGGCGGAAAGGCGCCGGGCCCAGCCACAGGTCCCAATCCAGAGTCGCGGGACAGGACGGAATCTCCTTCGGTGCATCCACCCCCTGGGGCCATATCGGACGGTTCGTCCAGGTATGGACCTCGCGGACATTGCCGATGGCTCCATCCCAGATCCACTCACAGATCAGGCGGGCGCCTTCCCCGGCGTGTCCCTGGTTTCCCATCTGGGTGACCACTCCGGCCTCTTTGGCCGCTATGGCCAGCAGACGGGATTCCTTGATCGTCCGGGTCAATGGTTTCTGGACAAAAACGTGTTTACCCAACTTGATCGCGGCCATGGCGATGACGGCGTGGGTGTGGTCGGGTGTGCTGACGACCACGGCATCCAGCCCTTTTTCCCTTTCCAGCATGATCCGAAAGTCCCGGTACTTCCGGGCCTTGTCGTACATGGCCTTCCTCTGAGGTTCATGCCGGTCCGAACCGAGAAAACGGGCCATCAGTTCGTCGTCGACATCGCAGAGGGCAACGACATTCTCTCCGCTCACGGACTGGATGTCGGAAAAGCCCTTGCCCATGACACCGACACAACCGATGTTGAGGGTGTCGCTCGGCGCCTTCCTCCCGGTTTTCCGGTCGACCCCGAGAACATGCCGGGGAACGATCATCAGACCGGAAGCGGCCGCCGTCGCAGTTCCCAGAAAAGAGCGCCGGGTCATGGACGATGTTTCAGACTTGGGAAGTTTTTCGGGATCTTTCATATCTGTCTCCTGTCTTTCACCCTTGTTTTGCTTATATCACAGCGGCCTGAAAGCGGTCAATGTGCGTTTTTGCGTCAACTTGAAATGTAAAATATCTTGACGCTATCGAATCGTCACACATTTTCTTTACAGGTTTTTCAGGAGAGAACCTCCGATGATCTTGGCACGAAAAATGCTTATTCAACTTATGAAATTATTATCATCATAAAGGAAGTCCGAACCATGGGAAGAAAAGCGGCCGCCGCCGAAAAGTCCGACAAAAAAATCATGATCGTCGACGATGACGAAAATATCCGCAAAACCTTCGCCCTGATCCTGAAGAAGAAATACGATGTCGCCTCGGCCGGCGACTCCAAAGAAGCCCTGAGTTCCTACAAGGACGGTCATTTCGACCTTTTGATCACGGATTACAAGCTCCCGGATCAATGCGGTCTCGATCTCGTCTCGAAATTCCGCAAAATCGGCTATGACGGCGAGGTCATCATGATCACGGCTTTTCCCGATCTCGTCAACCTCAGCGAACTGAGCCGCCTGGCCATCAGCATTTTCTTTGTCAAACCGCTCGATCTCGACACGTTGACTCAATCCATCGACCGCTTGATGCAACCCAAGCCCTTCCTGACCGGCCGTTTCTGATCCACCTTCCGTCATCGGCTTTTTCAACCGGGTATAATGGGAGGGAAAGGATCGTGTCTCCCATGACCAAACGCCCGGCCAAACCCAACCGCCTGATCAAAGAAAAGAGCCCCTATCTTATTCAACACGCCCACAACCCTGTCGACTGGTATCCCTGGGGTGAGGAGGCCTTCGCCGCGGCGCGCCGCGCCGACAAGCCGATTTTCCTGTCCATCGGTTACGCCACCTGCCACTGGTGCCACGTCATGGAGCGCGAATCGTTCGAAGACGAGGCCGCAGCCCGGCTCCTCAATGAGACATTCATCAACATCAAGGTCGACTGCGAGGAACGCCCCGACATCAACGACGTTTACATGACCGCCTGCCGCATGACGACCGGAAGTGGAGGCTGGCCCCTGACGATCGTCATGACGCCTGATAAAAAGCCCTTCTTCGCCGCGACTTACCTTCCCCGGACTCAGCGTTTCGGCCGGGCCGGGCTCTTGGATATCGTCGCGCGCATCGCCACGCTCTGGCGCGAAAAGAGAGCGGATATCGCCGCGGCCGCCGGGCGGGTCACCGAAGCGATCTCCGCCGAAGCCGCCGGACCGCACCGCAGCGAAGATGTCGGACCCGAAATTCTCGAAACCGGATTTCGGCGTCTGTCACGGGCCTTCGATGCGGAGCGCGGCGGCTTCGGCGGCGCTCCGAAATTCCCCGTCTCCCACAACATCCTGTTTCTCCTTCGTCGCCATCGCCGCACCGGTCTGCCGGAATCTCTGGATATGGCCGAAAAAACCATTGACGCCATGCGCCGGGGCGGAATCTACGACCATCTCGGTTTCGGGTTTCACCGCTATTCGACGGACGCCGGCTGGTTACTGCCCCATTTCGAAAAAATGCTTTACGATCAGGCCGGTCTCGCCCTGGCCTTTACGGAGGCGTTCCAGGTGACGGGAAAACCGCGCTACCGCCGGACGGCCGATGAGATTTTCACGTACGTTCTCCGGGACATGACATCTCCCGAAGGCGTCTTTTTCTCGGCTGAGGACGCCGACAGCGAAGGCGAAGAGGGGCGATTCTATACCTGGCCGAGCGAGGAGTTCGACCGGATTCTGGGCCGGGAGGACGGCGCCTGGGCCGCTTCGATCTTTGGAGTCCGTCCGGAGGGGAATTTCAGCGACCCGGCCGAACCCGGACTTACCGGGCGCAACATTCTTTTTTTGAAGGCCGAGATCGAAGAGACCCATCGCACCCGTTTCGAGGGCATCCGAACGCGACTTCTCGAAGCCAGAAACACCCGAGTCCGTCCGCTTCTCGACGACAAGGTTCTTGCGGACTGGAACGGCTTCATGATCGCCGCCCTGGCCCGTGCGGCCCGCGTTTTCGATGTGCCGGAATACACCCGCGCCGCCGGGCGTGCGGCCCGCTTCGTTCTCGACCGGATGCGGCGGCCCGACGGAAGGCTTCTTCACACCTTCCGCGAAGGATCGGCCGCAATCGACGCCTTCCTCGACGACTATGCCTTCATGATCTGGGGGCTCGTCGAACTCTACGAGACGACCTTCGAAGCGGCCTGGCTCGATACCGCCGGTGAACTTCTCCGCACGGCCGAAGAATTGTTCGTGGACGGGACACGCGGCGGGTATTTTCTGACCGCCGGGGATGCCGAACCTCTGCCGTTCCGGCCCAAACCCATAACCGACGGCGCCATGCCTTCGGGGAATTCCGTCATGCTCATGAATCTCCTGCGTTTTTCACGTCTTACGGCGGACGCCTCCCTTGAGGACGCCGCACAGCGGGTCGTCCGGGGCATGGCCGCCGAAGTCCGGCGCACGCCCGAGGCTTTGACGTTCGCCCTGGCCGCCCTCGAATCGGCCTTCGGCCCGACGATCGAGGTCGTTATCGCCGGTGATCCCGAAAGCGAAGACACACGGCGCATGTTGCAGTCCGTCCGGCAGGGTTTTTTTCCCGAAACGACGGTGCATGTTCTTCCGCCGGGACCTCAGGGCCGCCCGACCGCCGAACGCCTTCCCTTCGCCGCCGACATCAAAATGCTCGACGGAAAGGCGACGGCTTACGTCTGTCGCGGCGGGAGCTGCGGAAGGCCGGTCACCGAACCGGATGAGCTCCTCGCCATGCTTCTTAACCGTTCCGCCGAGATTCCGAACGGTGCGGCCTGTCCCTGACGGGAGGGAGCATTGACGCGCCGCTGATAGAGGCTTATAGTTCAAGCTCATTGGAGGAATCATCATGAAAATCTTTATGTCGATCAGTGTTGTTTTATGTATGGTCTTCTTGTTCGGCACCTGCGCCGACGGATCCGCTCCGGCAGCCCCCGGCGAATCCATGGCCGCCGCGGAAACCGCCGCAATCCCGGCTGAAGCACCGCCATCCGCAACGCCGCCTGCGACACACATGCAGAAAATCTCCGACATGTCGGAAGCATGGAGCGATCTCTACAATCAGAACGAAGCCGTCGTCAACGCCTATGAGGGGATGCCCATCATGGGTCTGGTGACGGCGCCGACGACCTTTATCGCCACCGTACAATTCGACATCATGAACCCGGACAACCGGGACGGCCGTTTCGAGGGCAAGATGATGCTGGCCGGCTACCAGGGATTTGTCGAAAAATCAGGCGACATGATCACCTTCGGCTGGGACGACAAGCTCGCGAAGGACGGCTTCGGACCCGGGGCCAAGGCCGGAGACCGCATGGTCGGGAACGGTCGACTGGAGCTCGTTAAGGAATATTATGTCAGCGAAACCTTCACGGAGCGGGCCGGGAAAAAGATCGCCCGCACCTACCACGAATTCAAGCGCCTCAGCGACGGCAGCATGATCTGTCTGGCCCAGACCGGGCAGGCTTTCAACATGCGGGGCGACGCGGAGAATCGGGACGAGATCATCTTCATCCATAACGGCCCCGGCCGCCTGGACTTCGTCATCGCCAAGGCCGCATCCGGCCCCGCGTTCCAGAGCATCTCTTTCGCTGAAAAGGGAGATCTGACCAAGGCCCAGGCCCTCAATCTGTTCAAGGCCGCCGGCTACACCATCGACAAATCCGGAGGCATTCAGGACGGCAGCCTGATCGTCAACAAATAAGGCGGGCGCGGATCGGCCGCGCCTCGGCCGGCTGGTCAGAACCGAAAGAGGCGGGTCGACTTGAAAACCAGCCTCCGGGCTCCCGGATGGAACAGGCAACCCAAGTTCGACTCAAGAGGCCAAAGTCGCCACGACATTTGCAGACGCTCTTTCATCCCCAGCACCATTATCCAGTGCAGAGGAAGAGCAAGATAAGACATCAATACAATGAATAAGAGTGAATCAATTATGCGGGCAGAACTATCGAACTTGGGCTAAAGGCGCCTGTCGAAGAAGTCTTTGGCCGCTTCGAGCACCCGGAGCCAGCTCGCATAGCGCAGGAAGCCGTGGACCTCGTCGGGCAGGGCGAGAATCTCGACGGCGACGCCCTTGTCCCGCTTCTTGTGCCATATTCGCCTCCAAGCCCTGCATCTCCTTCGACAAGCTCAACGTCCTGCAGGGGTTCAAGAAGAGAATCGGGGGGACAGGCTGCGGGAGAAGTTGGGAAAGAACATTTAGAAAATATCATCCTTGGAATGCAATTTCATTGCGAACAAGACGACTAAAATAACAAATTGTGTTGAGGAGTATTGAGAATAGGTTTCAAGATCCGGTGAAATTTTTTCCGAGTGTTTATAAATAGGGGGAATCTATGGACTTCAGAATATTTAAAGTCAAACAACATGTTTTGAAAAGTTTGGATGATTTGGAAACACCCAGCAGGTTTAGCCTTAAAGAGCTTTCAAGAATTGCAAATCTTAGCTACGCTTACTTCAGCACCTTATTCAAGAAGCAGGCGGGGATCTCTTTAATCAAGTTCATCAAACAGAAAAAAATGGAAAAAGCTGAATTGTTCCTCAAGAATTCAGATGCCCAGGTTAAGGAGATTTCCTATTTACTTGGATATAGAAGCATTTGGAATTTTTTTCATGATTTTCGAAAAACAACGGGTATGACTCCTACTCGATGCCGGCAAAAAAATCAACAATCAAATCAATAAAATTGCCAACTCAGATTGCTTGCTTCTTTAGATAATCTTCATTATGTTGTCACACAAAGAGGTCAAGGAGGTGAAAAATGAAAGACAAGATTC
Organism: Acidobacteriota bacterium; assembly: GCA_033549365.1. Lineage (NCBI taxonomy): Bacteria > Pseudomonadati > Acidobacteriota > Acidobacteriota bacterium. The sequence continues at coordinate 519,943 of JAWSUF010000002.1, read as the reverse complement.
ACAGGTGGGTGGGCATTCTAATAGCAATAGCGATGTTGTTGATCGTAACATTTACTCCAGCGTATGCAGAAGAAGGCGGAGCCGGTGCTGATTGTAAAAAAGGCTTAGTGAAGTGCCTTTTTGCATATACAATCACTTTAGGCCTCCCCATGGCGATTACGCTTTGCTCACACGGCTATGCTTGGTGTTTACAGTTCATGCAATAGGAGAAAAGATGAAAAGATTGTTTTTTAATAAACATCATGTTCGTGCTTCCATTGTCTTATCGGTAATGATATTGTTTGTTGCCGTAATTCCTACCCATACAGGTGAAGTGACATCAGAAAAATGCGTTGAAGCATATCATAAATGTTTGCGCTTCTATTGGTGGGCGGGACCTTATGCCTTTCCCTATTGCGGAAACGGATTGGCCTTTTGTTTGCTTTTTCTTTAGTGAAAAAAAACTATCGTTAAATAAACCTTTTCGGAGATGCGTTGTTTTATGCGGTTATCAACAGGACATTGTTGATCGCCGGTTATTAAGGAAGTCCAATGGATAAATCGAAGATATGGATTTTATTGATTCTCATTGGGATCATGGCACAACCCGGTTTATGTCAGAATCCCTTCAAATCCATCCGGATAGAAGAAGTTCTTTCTATCGGATCCCTGGATGATGACTTGATTTTCTTTTTGACGTCTGTTGCTGTTGATGACAAAGGATTCATCTACCTGTTGGATTCGTTGGACTATTCAATCAAGAAATTTGACAAACAGGGTTCGTTGGTGAGTCAAGCCGGGGGAAAAGGTCAAGGGCCCGGTGAATTCCAATTTCCCGTCATAGTCAAGTTTGCCGATAACAAACTATATGTTGTCGACCAGAATCGTTCCGGAATCCAAGTCTTTGACAATAACCTGCTTTATCAAGGCCATATTTCTTATCCTGGTCCGATATTCGACTTGGAGGTCACAAGAGATAACCGGATTTTTATTTTATCTCCTTCTATCGGCGAGTCCCCTCCCATTCTTCAGATAAACAATCCCGAATCATCAATTTCAAGTTCCTTTGAGAAAAACAAGGAAGAATTTTTTAAACTCTTTGGAAAATTTGTATTGGACAGCCAAGGCAATATGTATTTTATGTCTTCTTTTGAAGATCATGTCGGCAAGTACGATAAGGATAGAAGATTGATATGGAAAAAGATGTTGTTGGGAGGAAAAAGATCAAAGTATAAGTATTCCGAGGTGAGTAAACACAACATCCCGACAGAAATGATTTATAAGGATATTGCATTGGATAAATATGGAAACTTATTCGTTTTAGGAGGAAATGCCTCTGAAAACCCTAATCGGGATGTTTATGTGCTTGATAATAAAGGCAATTATTTAACCACTTTCATCCTTCAGGAACCAAGTCATTTTCTAACAATCGATCACGAAAACTTTCTTTATGTCAAAGAGGCCGAGGGCACGGCCTTGAAAAAATATTTTTTGGAATATGTTAAAAAATAAGATTCTTTGGATTGCGGTCTTATTACTCTTAATAGAGAACTCCGCGGTTTCGCAGATCATTTCCGGACCGAGCGATCATATTGATGGTCAAGAATACATTTTTCCCCATGTGAGTGAAAAAATAGTTTTAGTGATTATTCATGAAAACATGATGTCTTGCCCCTTGTGTCAGGCCCATCTTGACGAATTTCTCGATAGGCTGTATTCGGCAGGGCTTGAAACATCCTCAATCTGTGTATTTGTTCCGAGCAACCCCGACAGATCTCCGAAAATCCTCGCAAGAAGGATCAGGGGATTCGCCATGGGGAATAACATTCGATTCCCGGTTATCATAGCCGGGGATGAATTCATTTCGGAAAATGCCTTCAAGGATACGGATGTTATCTTCATCAACCTGAAGAAAAAAGTGTTATTGAAATACAGGATGCCGTTATCTTTGGATCAATGGAAAGAATTATTTTCAGATTAGGGATTTCCCGGTGACGGCCTCCCGGGAGGTTACTGTTGTGTTGGCCGTTCTCAGTATGGCCAGTTTTATCTATCATGTTCTTAAGTGGATATCCCGAAAACAGAAAATCGGAGTGGTGATCTGCATTTGGTCGGCGAGGCTTGATCCCAGAATACCCGGCAACAGAGTCTATTTGGTTTTTCTTTTCCTCATGATTGTTGTCAGTATCTACTTTGCTGTGTTCCCCGCCGACGAGGTTGCAGATTATCGCATGCTCGCCTTCCTTCTCCTCATTCTGAGTTTTGCGCCGAGATGGAATGCCGCAGTGGGGTCGTCAGCAATGATTCTCAGGTCTAAAATCATTCGAAATGAGGAGGTCATCGATAGAAAAATCGACATAAGAGGCAAAACGAAGATTCTTACGGTTCAATGGTCCACACCAGGCAACAACTCGGTTGTCAAAGAGATATCCGTACCGGTTCCTTTCCGAACATTGTCATTCTAATTCCATCGAGAACAATCTGGGAGAGCATTCTCGACACCTGCATCCGGGTCAAGCCCCGGAAGGACCTTCCCTCCTCGCCGGGGCGCGGGCGCCCGTGACTCGCTCGGGTTTGTATCAATCCGGCTGAAGGCGCCTGTCGAAGAAGTCTTTGGCCGCTTCGAGCACCCGGAGCCAGCTCGCATAGCGCAGGAAGCCGTGGACTTCGTCGGGCAGGGCTAATACCTCCACAACAACACCCTTGTCCCTCAGTTTTTCGGCCAGGTCCGTCGTCTGCTGGAACAGCACGTTGCGGTCGTCGTCGCCGTGGACGAAAAGAACGGGGCCCGTCCACCGGCTGAGATCAGAAACGGGAGAGGATCGGTAAGCCAGAGCCAGATCCTCTTCCCGAAGACCCCACCCGGCGCCCGGTGAAAAGAGCCGGGCCCGCTCCGCCCAGTCGTGGACGCCGTGAAGATCGACACCCGCCTTGAAGATTTCAGGGTTCCGGGCCAGGCCCATGGCCGTGAGGTAGCCGCCATAAGACCCGCCCCACAGGCCGATTCTCTCCGGGTCGACCTCGGGCATGGACTGTAGATATTTCGCCGCGGCGACGACGTCCTGGTATTCGCTCGCCCCGCGAGGCCCCTGGTTTTCGGCCCTGCGGAAATCCCGTCCGTAGCCGACTCCGGCCCGGAAATTGACGGACAGGACCGCGTATCCCCGGGCGGCCAGGAACTGGTTAAAGGCATAGCAATGGATGTAGTAGTCGCTGTAATGAAAGCCCAGGAGCATCTGCCGGACGGGACCTCCGTGCATGTAGACGACACCCGGCTTGGGGTCCGGCGTCCGGCGGTCGACGAAAAGCTGGGCATGAACGGTCGTTCCGTCGTGAGCCTTCAGGATGACCTGTTCGGGCTCGACAAACCATTCGGATGAAAACCCGGGCATCTCCAAGGGCGAAATGACATCGAACGCCGCCTTCTCCTTGTCGAACCGGACCAGGCTTTTCGACATGTTGAAGGTGCTGCGGAAGAACAGAAGCTTGTCGCCGGCAAGGTCGGGATACATCTCAATCCCGTTGCCGAATGTGACCTGAATCGGACCGCCGCGTTCGACATCCGTCCGCCAGATATGCCGCCGGTCGATATCGCCGTGGTTCCAGCTGAAATAAACGGTCTTTTCGGCGGCGTCGAGAACGTGACTTTCCACCTCACCCTCCCCGGGCGTGAGGTCCCTGAGGTCGGAGCCGTCGGGATTCATGGAATAGATGTGCATCCAGCCTTCGTGCTCGGAATAAAACAGAATCCGGCCGGTCATCGTCCAGACAAGAGGCGAAGCGGGCGAGGTCTGGGCGAAGCCCCCGTCATCCGACGGTGAAGTCCAGACGGCGACACCCTCGCCTGTCGCAGCGTCAACGACCCGGATGGAGAACGGCACGCCCGAAGTCAGATCGGAAAGCTCCCCGAAACGAAGACCCGGCCGGCGGATGAAGGCGATGCGCCGTCCGTCGGGAGCCCAGACGGGATTCATGTCGTGCCCCGTGTCCGGGGCAATCCAGCGGATCGCAACACTTTCCAGGTTATAGACGCCGACATAACTGTGATCGCCGCGGGAGCTCGTGAAAAGAACCTCCTTCCCGTCGGGGGAAAATGTTGGACCCACGTTCCGGCCCCTGGCGCTGAAGAGCGGCCGGGCTTCGGCGCCGGGAGCGACTTCGGCCTCGAAGATCTGTCCGCCGCGCGAAAACAGGATTTTCCGGCCCTCCGGGAAAAACACCGGGGAACTTCCCGCCGCCACGCGGAACGGTTCCGATCGGCCGGACGAATCGACCGCCCAGATCGCCTGCTCCACGCCTTCGGGGAGACTTGCGGGGTTGGGATTTTCGCCCTGCCGGTTGGGAGATCCGCCGCGGACATAAACCAACCGTGAACCGTCCGGCGAAAAGGTCAAGCCGGAAAGTTCCTGACCGTCGTCATCCGCATAGCGCGTCAGGGGGAAGACCCGGCCCTGAGCGTCGCGTTGATGGATGTTCCGCAGACCGCGCTCATTGAGAATCCAGGCGATCCGCGCTCCGTCGGCCGAAACCGCAAGCCCCGATGCGACGGGATGGCTCAAAAACGTATCCAAATCCATGTCCGGAGCCGCGGCCGGAGCCGATACGATGGGCGGCACGGCGCTGCAGAGAAGAATTCCCAAAATTAAGCCGAAAAGACGTTTCATATCGCACCTCTCCTTCTTAAGTCGAATGATCTCTTCGACTCGGTCCGTTCATGGGCCGGAATCCGGACGGTCGTTTTTCAGGTTGTTTCGCTTGGTATCTTTTCCGACTTAAAGCCGTAGCTGATGGCGCCGTAAGTGCAGGCGTCGGAGCATTTCAGGCAGCGGATGCAGTCGGGGCTGTTCGGCGTCTCGTAAAACTTGACATTGACCGGGCAGGTTTTCCGGCATAGGTCGCAGCGCGTGCACTTCTCCTCGTCGACCTCCATGCGGAAAAAGCTGGCCCTGTTGAAAAGCCCGAAGATCGCGCCGAGAGGGCACACGGTGCGGCAGAACGGCCGCTGGCTGAAAACCATCCAGACCAGGAACAGGCCGAGCAGGACCATCTTCCAAGTGAACATGAATCCGACCAGGCCGCGGAGATCGGCGTTCAACAGAACGAGCGGGATGCCGCCCTCGAGAGTCCCGGCCGGACAAACCCACTTGCAGAACCAAGTCTCACCGAAACCGAACTCGTCAACGATGAGAAGCGGCAGAAGGACAACCATCCCGGCCAGAAAGACATATCGGAAATAATTCATAAATTTGGGAATGCCGATCTTGGGCGAAGGGATTTTATGGACAAGCTCCTGGAAAAGGCCGAAGGGACAGAGCCAGCCGCAGGGCATCCGGCCGACCAGGCTTCCGACAAGACCGAGAAAACCGAGAACGTAAAGCCCGAACTGGAACTCGGCCAGACTGATCTTGAAACGCAGCGAGGCCATGAACGTCTGGATCGCTCCGATCGGGCAGGCGCCGACGGCCGCCGGGCAGGAATAGCAGTTGAGGCCGGGAACGCAGATCCCCTTGATGTTGCCCTGAAAGATTCTTCCTTTGAACAATCCCGGAAGATAGATGTTGAAACCCAGGGCGGCAAGAACCTGAACCCGTCGCCGTGTCACTTGCATATGGGAGAGCTTGCCCATGGCCCGTCATCCGATCCCGATGCAATCCAGGCAGACAATGACCGCCTTTTCCAGAACCGAACGGTATTCCCCCATCAAGAGGCCCACGATCATGAGAGCGAGGGAGACGCCCAGAACAATCCAAGGAAGGCGGCGCTTCTTCATTTGATTTTCCCGGATCCCGGGGAAACCAGGGCCGAAACCGCCGCTTCGAGTTCCGCGGCATGCTCATCCTTGAAGCCGACGTGGACATGGACGATCGTTCCGGATGCATCGATGATATATACGACGGGGATTTCCTGGACGTCGTAGGCCGCGGCGATCTCCTTGGCCGTCCCCAAGACACCCGAAGGAAGCCCGGCGGCCGGCGGATCGGCCAGCATGGGGTATGAGAACTTCATTCGCTCGAAAAATGGTTTGGCGATTCTCGATCCCTTGACATCGAGCGAGATTCCGAAAAGCTTGAGCCCTCCTTCGGTCTCACCCAAAGACGGTTTGTAGGTGTCATGAAGTTTCTGCAGGGTCGGCATGGCCCTGCGGCAGGGCACGCACCAAGTGGCCCAGAAATCCATCAGAACGGCCGCAGGGTGAAAAACGTCCTCCTCCTCGATGACGGTCAGCCGGCCGTCCTGAACAGTGACTGTCACCGGCCTGCCGTCAAGCGCTTTGAGGGAAAACGGCAAGAGGCGGTCTCCCTTGGTCAGAACGGCCTCGGCGGGCAGGGAGACAAGAAGAAGCAGGACGGAAAAAACCGCCGCGGTTCGATGGACAATCATTTTCCACTCTCCTTTTCTCCCAACGGGATCCGTGCAACTCTGCCGGGTATTTTACCAGAAATCGTCAGGAAAAACCCAAGCCCGGCGCCCCTTGTCGATTCGCGGCCGATCGGGTGTCTTAAAGCCGCAAGGCCTTGAGGGCGGCGAGGGACAAGGCATTCCAAACCGGAGCAAACGGCGGCGTGTAGGCGGCATCCAGCCAGGCCAGGTCACGCACGGTCATTCCGGCCGTGACGGCGGCGGCCGCGGCGTCGATGATGATGACGGCATTGTCCGGAGAAACGACCGCGGCGCCGAGAAGGCGCCCGCTTCCCTTTTCGCAGACGATCTCGATCTCGACCGTCCCGGCGCCGGGGTAGTATCCGGGTTTGTCCCGAGCCGCGGACGAAACCGTAAAGGCTTCGAGCCCGGCGGCCGCGGCCTCTTCGGCATCCACTCCCGTCCTGGCCAGCGAGAGCCCGAAAAATTTAAAAACCTGGGTGCCGATGATTCCGGGATATTCCACGCTTCCCCCGGCCATATTGATTCCCGCGACACGGCCCGCCTTGTTGGCCGTCGATCCGAGCGGCATCCAAACGGGATGATCCAGAATTCTGTGGCGCACGGCGGCGCAATCGCCCGCCGCATAAACATCGGCCGCCGATGTCCGGCAGAAAGGGTCCGTGAGCAGAGCGCCGTTTTCGAGCGCCTTGATCTTTCCCCCGCAGAACTCCACGGCCGGCCGCACGCCGACCACGGAAAAGATCACGTCCGCTTCGAAATCGTCTTTGTCCGAGCGAAGCACAAACCCCTCCCCGCGCCGCGCGGTTTCGGCGATTTTCATGCCGCCGGCGAACCGCACGCCGCGGGTCCGCATTTCCCGCAGAACGGCCTCGCGGACAAGGGACGGCCACGTTGCGATCGGGGTCTCGAGAATGTCGATCATCACGACGTTCATGTCTCGGGCACGCAGGGCCTCGGCGAGTTCCAGACCGATATTCCCGGCGCCGACGACGGCGGCTGTCCGCGGCCTTTTCCCGTTCATAAAGTCCAGGATCCGGCCCAGATCATCCATATCATGAAGATTGAAAACACCTTCGGCCGCATAGTCGAGAAAGGGCAGCCGCCTCGGCGTCGCTCCTGTTGCAATCAGCAGGCGGCCGTATGTTTCCCTCGTCACTTCGCCGGTTTCGAGGTTTTTCACCTCCACATCTCGCGCCTCGGGATCGATGCCGACGGCCTCCCGCAGGATCTCCACTTTGATCCCTCTTTCTTTTTCCATCGTCTCCGGGGTGTAGTGGATGAGTTTTTCGGCCTCGACCACATCGCCGGAAATGACATAGGGGATGCCGCAGGCGCCGTAGGAGATGGTCCGGCCTTTGTTGATGACCTTGAGTCCGGCCTGCGGCCGCTTGCGACGGATCTGCACGGCGGCCGAAAGCCCGGCCGCGTCGGCGCCGATGATCAGGAAATCGTTCATGTCCCGCCATCCTTCAAAATGTGAAGAAATTCCGCCAACACCATGGCCGTTGCACCCCATATCTTGTCGCCCTTGAAGGCGAAATGGGGAACCGTCATCTCAAGCCCGCCGACATTCCACATCTCCCGGCACCGGCTTTCGGGAGCCAGAAGCAAGTCCAGCGGAACTTCAAGGATTTCCGCGACTTCGAGCGGGGCCAAACGAAAATCCGGCCGGATGTCGGCCGTCCCGACAACCGGGTAGACACAATAGTTGCTCGGCGGAATGTAGAGAGGCGTCAATTCGCCGAGGATGCGGACGTCGCCGGGGCGGACACCAACCTCTTCCTCGGCCTCCCGGAGGGCGGTTTCGACGACGGTTTCTCCCGGCTCCCGGTGGCCGCCGGGAAAGGAAATCTGCCGGGGGTGATGCAGAACTTTTTCCGTACGCCGGGTGAAAAGCAAATGGGGGCGCCCCTCGAGAGGATAAACAAGAAGAAGAATGGCCGCCTTGAGGCTGATATCCTCGACTTCCTCATAAGTCTGATGGCCGGGCCGGGGTTCGGGAAGCATGTCGAGCTGAGCCTGGAGCCCCGGCTTGGGGCGGCCGAGTCCGGCTTCAAGCCGGCCGACAAAAAACGGCATGTCTTGACCATCACGCTTCAACACTATGCCTCCGTTTCGTTATCCTTAATCCTGTTGATGAAATTCATGCTCCGAAAGACGTCTGTCGGCAAAGCCGCTTTCTCCCGGAGAAACCGGCAAGAGAGTCAGTACCGGTCGGCCGATCCGAGCACATCCTTGTTCTTCTGCTTGTACATCTCGATCAGGGCCGCCCGGGCCGGTTTCAGATATTGCCTGGGATCGAAATCGCCCGGGCGGTCGGCGAAGTGCTTGCGGATGGCCGCCGTCATGACCAGACGCCCGTCGGAGTCGATGTTGATCTTGCAGACGGCGGACGAAGCGGCCCGCCTGAGCTGATCTTCGGGAATTCCGATCGCGTCCTTGAGGGCCCCGCCGTGAGCGTTGATGGTCGCCACCGCCTCCTGCGGCACGGAGGACGATCCGTGGAGAACAATGGTGAATCCGGGGATTTTCTTTTCGATGGCCTCGAGGATGTCGAACCTCAGGGGCGGCGGGACGAGAACGCCGCGCTCATCGCGCGTGCACTGTTCTGGTTTGAACTTGGTCGCCCCATGGGATGTGCCGATCGAGATCGCCAGGGAATCGACCCCGGTGCGCTCGACGAAGTCGAAGACTTCTTCGGGTTTCGTATAGTGAGACGTCTCCGAGGAGACATGCTCCTCGATTCCGGCCAGCACGCCGAGTTCTCCTTCAACGGTGACATCGTGTTCGCGGGCGTATTCGACAACCCGCCGTGTTAGAGCGATATTCTCCTCGTAAGGCAAATGGGAACCGTCGATCATGACCGAGGAAAACCCGGTCTCAACGCATGATACGCAGATTTCGTAGGAGTCACCGTGGTCGAGGTGAAGAGCAATGGGGATTTCTCCCGTGACCCCGAGCTTTTTCTCCAGCTCACGGGCCATGCGGACACCGCCTTCGGCCATGTAGCGCAAAAGAGTCTGGTCGGCATAGGACCGGGCGCCTTTCGAAACCTGGAGAATGACGGGCGATCGCGTCTCGACACAGGCCGTCAGGATGGCCTGAAGCTGCTCCATGTTGTTGAAGTTGTAGGCCGGGACGGCGTAACGCCCCTTAAAAGCGCGTTCGAACATCTCCCGGGTGTTGACGAGACCGAGGTCGCTGAAAATGGATGCCATATTGCTCCTCCCTCATATGGATTATTTCGCTGTTTGTTTATCATACCTTGGACTGATGAGTTTGACAACCTCACCCATCTCCCCTATTAATATGATATGGATGCTATGATGACAAATCGAGATTGGGAGGCCCGGTGACCGACTCATTGACCCGCCGACGATTTCTGAGAAACGCCGCGGGTGTGCCTGCCCTCCTGATGACCTTGAAGGAGAGCGCCATCTATCCCTCATACCTGAAGCTTCACGCCGACGGAACTTTGGCCCGCCGGGCCGAGGAGCTCCGCGCCCACTATTCCGAATGCTCGCTGTGTCCGCGCGACTGCCGGGTCGACAGAACCAAGGGAGAAATCGGCAAATGCCGGGCCTCGGCCAAGGTCAGAGTATCGAGCGCTTTCCCCCATTTCGGCGAGGAACCGCCCCTGGTCGGGACCAAGGGATCGGGCACGATCTTCCTGTCCCACTGCGGCCTCCGCTGCGTTTACTGCCAGAATCACACGATCAGCATCGACGGCCAAGGCCAGGACATTTCAGTGGCGACTCTGTCCGATGCCATGCTCGGCGTTCAACGGCACGGATGCCACAATGTCAACCTGGTGACACCGACACACTTCCTTCCGAGCATCGTCTCCGCGCTGACCGATGCCGTCCCCCGCGGCCTCAAAATCCCGATTGTCTACAACACGGGCGGATATGAAAAGGCCGACATCCTGCGGCTGCTCGACGGTATTGTGGACATCTATCTTCCGGATTTCAAATACTGGAATCCTGAAACGGCCGCTCGGTTGAGCGCCCGGGCCTACAATTATCCCCACTATGCCCGGGACGCCTTCCGCGAAATCCACCGCCAGGTCGGCGTTCTGCAGACGGACGCCCGCGGCGTCGCCGTCCGCGGGCTCATGGTCCGCCACCTCGTCCTGCCGAACGACGCCTCCGGCACACGCGACGTCTTCCGTTTCATCGCCCGCGAACTGTCCCCCGACCATTACGTCAACGTCATGCGGCAATACCGCCCCGAACACCGAGCCAATGAGTTTCCCGAGATCTCCCGGCGCCTGACAAGCAAAGAGTTCAGCCAGGCCTTGGTTTGGGCCCGCGAAGCCGGACTCACCCGCATCTCCCGCTGAACTGCGGCCGTAATTTAAGAGCGGCGGATCGGGTGAAACCCATGAATCCACCCCGACAGCCAGGCCACGCCCAGCATGACCAGGATGGAGGCGAACCCGACGGCATAGGGGATGCCCAGCCCGAAACTGGCAATCAGGATCGGCGAAGACGCGGTGATGAATCCCCCGCCCAAGAAGGGTTCGTAGATGATCTGCTTGAAGCCGAAGGACTCGGCCGCCGGCGTTTTGAAATTGGGATCGGCAACCCGGAGAAGCAGCAACCCCATGGCCGTCACTCCCGTCTGCATGCCGTATTCCGTGATGGCCCGTTCGAACCAGGCGTCGGGCAGCATGCGCGGGGCGATGAACAGCGTACAGAAAAGAAGCCAGGCGATTCCGACGGCCATGAGAATGAGAAACGGCCAGATGTAGGCCAGAAAGACATCAAGCTTGATGGCGGCGATCGCGGCGACGACCAGGAGATCCAGCGCCGTCCCCAGGATGCGATCGAAGGTCTTGCGGTCGAAATAACGGGCCACTCCCGTTTTGGACGCCGCGATCTGGATCAACAGGCCTCCGATCATGGCCAGCGGAAAGAGAGGGAAACTCCGGAACAAATCGGGTTCCATATCGGCACTCAGGCTCTTGATGCCCTGCAGGATATACCAGCCGATGAGGATGGCGACACCCACGAAGGCCCCATGAAAGGCGAAAGGCTCCAGGGCATCCGGCGAAACCGTCATCAGGCTTCCGGGCTGTCTTCGACCCTCGGGAATCAACCCCCGAATGCTGTCGGCCGGCATTTTATCGGGAGATTCGATGACCGTGGTATAGCCCTTCCGGACGGCGTAATTGATGAGGATCATGCCTACGACGACCGCGACGAAAATGCCGACCGTGGCCGACATCAGTCCGAGGTCGGATCCGGCCGGAAATCCGAGTTGCGTGAACGCCTCTTGCATCCCGGCGGCGGTGCCGTGGCCTCCGGAAAACCCGATCTCGAGGAGACAGCCGAAAACCGCAGGCACACCGAAGAGCGGCGTGAGCAGAACAACCGTGATCCCCAGACCCACCATGTACTGCCCCATCCCCGCGACCCACCCGTAACAGAGCTGAGGCCCGCCTTCGCGCCAGATCGTCCGCAGCGAAGGGATGTCGACACCCAGAAAGAGGCAGGCGAAGACGACGCTGATGAGAACGGCCGGGAGCGAACTCCACGTGGCGAGAGTTTCCGGAGGAATGATCTCAACCCCGGTCGAGCCGAGGATATAAGGACCCAAAGCCAGACCGATGAAGCCGGCGATGATCGAGGCCGGAAGAAAGATCTTCTGAAACAGGATAACCTTGGACCGGATGAGCTTGCCGGCGAGAAGAAGAAGGGACAGCCAGCCGAGGTCGATCATGAACTTGGTCAGCACATCGGCGGAAAGGCTCATGCCTGAGACTATAAACCCCGGGATATTTCAAGTCAAGATAGGCTTGTCCTTGTGGCCAAGCGTTGGTATATTACCAATTCCAGGAGGCATGATGTCCATTCACAGCAACATTCCGGTTTTTCTCATCCCGGCTCTCGTCCTGAGCCTGGTCCTTTTTCCGGCCGCCGCCGTGACGGCCGAAGGTGTCAAAAAACCGCTTTCCTACGACGCCTACGATTCCTGGCGATCCATCCAAGGAACCCGGATCTCGAGCGACGGCGTCTGGACCGCATATGCGCTTGCGCCCCAGGACGGCGACGGAGACCTTGTCGTTCGCAACCTGCGAACCGGACAGGAGTATCGCCATGCCCGCGGACGGCAGCCCATCATCACCGCGGACGGCCGATTCGTCGTTTTCGCCGTGGCGCCGCTCAAAGCCGATGTCGACAAGGCTCGAAAAGAAAAGAAGAAACCCGAGGACCAGCCCAAGAGCGGTCTCGGCATCCTCAACCTCGAGACCGGCGATGTCGTCGTCATCGAGCGGGTCAAGAGTTTCAAAGTCCCGGAAGACGCCGGGTCGCATTTCGCCTATCTCCTTGAACCTCCTCTCAAAAAGCCGGAGGACAAGCCCGAGTCCACCAAAGCGGAACCGGAGAAAAAAGCCGAGCCGACGACGGAAGCCGGGACTGCGAAACACGGTGAACCCGCAGCAACTGAACAGAAACCCGGCGAAAAGAAAGAGGAAAAGAAAAAAGACCCCGGCACGGAACTCGTCATCCGTGAGCTTTCGACCGGCACGGAACAGACTGTCTCGGATGTCGTCGACTACACCTGGGATAAGAGCGGCGGTGTCCTGGCTTACGGGACATCATCCAAGACTCCGGACAACGACGGAGCTTTCCTTTGGCGGGCATCCGACGGAAAAACCCTGTCCCTCATGACGGGTCTCGGCCATTACAAAGGATTCACCTTCGACGAGAAGGGCGCGCGTCTTGCTTTTCTCAGCGATCGGGATGATTATCAGGCCAAAACATCCGCCTGGAAGCTCTATCTCTGGACAGCCCCCTCCGAAAAGGCGGCGGAAATCATCCCCGGAACGGCCAAGGGTTTTCCGGCCGGGATGTCCGTCGGTGAACACGGTTCTCTCGAATTCTCCAGGGATTCGGCCCGGTTGTTTTTCGGCCTCGTCCCGGCGCCCCAACCCGAACCTGAGGACGCTCCCGACCCCATCAAGGTGGACATCTGGCACTGGCGGGATCCCTGGCTCCAGCCCATGCAGAAGGCCCGGGCCGAGGACGAAAAAAAGCGAAGCTTCCGCTCCGTTTTTCACATCCGGGACGGCCGGATGGTCCGGCTGGCAACGCCGGACATGCCCGACATCGTTCTCTCCGATGACGGCGCCAAAGCTCTCGGCGTCTCCGATCTTCCCTACCGCAGACTTATCTCCTGGGACACGCAGTACGCCGACTATTATCTCGTCAACATCGCCGACGGATCGCGCCGGAAAATCCTCGAGGCCGGCTCCTCCTCCGTTTCTTTCTCCCCAGCCGGAAACCATCTCATTTGGTACGAGAGGGACGACCGTAACTGGTATTCTTACCGCATCACGGACGGCCGCAAATCCAATCTGACGGCCGGCCTGGACGTCCGCTTCGAAAACGAACTCCACGATTCGCCGAGCGAACCCTACCCTTACGGCATCGCCGGCTGGACCGAAGGCGACCGGACCGTTCTAATTAACGACAGATACGATATCTGGGAGATCCGGCCGGACGGGTCAGGCGCACGGATGATCACCCGCGGGCAGGGCCGCGCCGAGGGCATCGTCTTCCGGTATTTTCGGCTCGACCGCGAAGAAAAGACCATTCCCGCGAAAACCCCCATCCTGATTTCGGCATCCGAGGAGGCCGTGAGAAAATCGGGCTATTACCGGACGACCCTCTCCTCCTCTGCAGCGCCCGAAAAAGTCGTCATGCTCGACAAGCTCTTCGGAGGACTTCAAAAAGCGAAAGCCGCGGATATCTACCTCTTCACCCTGCAACGCTTCGAGGAATTTCCCGACCTCTGGACGAGCGGGCCGTCCTTTGCCGACATGAAAAAAATCAGCGACGCCAATCCCCAGCAGGCGGATTATTTCTGGGGCAAGGCCGAACTCATCGAATACGTCAACGCCGACGGCAGGATCCTGCAGGCCGTTCTCATCAAACCCGACGATTTCGACCCGGCCAAAAAATATCCTCTGATGGTCTACATCTACGAACGGCTCTCCCAGGGCCTTCACCGCTATTACCCGCCCTCGCCGGGAACAAGCATCAATTTCTCGCGCTACGTTTCGAACGGCTATGTCCTCCTTATGCCCGACATCGTCTATGACATCGGATACCCGGGACGAAGCGCCCTCAAGTGCGTCGTTCCGGCGGCCAATAAAATCCTGGAGGAGGGCTATATCGATCCGGCCCGCGTCGGCATCCAGGGTCACAGTTGGGGCGGCTATCAAATTTCCTACCTCATCACCCAGACCGACATGTTCGCGGCCGTCCAGGCCGGCGCCTCGGTCGTCAACATGACGAGCGCCTACGGCGGCATCCGCTGGGGATCGGGGATGTCGAGGGCCTTTCAGTATGAAAAGACCCAGAGCCGGATCGGAGCGCCGCTCTGGACACGGACTCTTCAGTATCTTGAAAACTCGCCCCTCTTCTGGGCCGACCGCGTCAACACGCCTTATCTGACCATTCACAACGACGAGGACGACGCCGTTCCGTGGTATCAGGGCATCGAATTCGTCACCGCCCTCCGGCGTCTGGACCGGGAAGCCTACATGTTCAATTACAACGGCGAAAAACACGGGCTTCGGGAACGCGAAAACCAGAAACACTGGACCGTCCACCAGGATGAGTTTTTCGACCACTTCCTTTTGGGGACGCCCCGGCCGGAATGGATGGAAAACGGCGTCCCCTATCTCGAGCGCGGCAAGAGGGACATCAACGCATTGTTCAAAAAGGCCGAGGATAAGAAAGACTGAGGACGAAAGACGGCAGGAGATAAGATATGAAAGACAAACAACACCGGTCGAAACGGGACGGGACGAGCATGCGGGCCGGCTTGTTCCTTCGCGCCGCATTCCTGAGTTACCTGAGCGCGACGATTCTTCTGATCCTTCCCGTTGCGGGGTCAGCCGGCGCCGCAACCGATGCGGCCGGTTCCGATGCACTTTTCCAGGCCTTTTCCTGGAGAGCCGTCGGCCCGGCCCGCCAGGGCGGCCGCATCCTTCATATCGAGGCTCTTCCCGAACGGCCGTTCACGTTCTATATCGCGCCGTCCACGGGAGGCCTCTGGAAGACGGAAAACAACGGCACAACCTTCACCTCACTTCTTCCCGAAGAGAGCAACGTCCCCATCGGACACTTCGCCCTGGCTCCCTCGAATCCCGAGATCATCTGGGTCGGGACGGGAGACCCGGCCTCGGGCCGGCTCCCTCTGCGGGGCTTCGGCATCTATCAATCGACCGACGGCGGAAAATCCTGGACACACCGGGGACTCGAAGCCACCCGCCATATCGGCCGCATCGCCGTTGATCCGCGCGATCCCGATATCGTTTATGTCGCCGCGGTCGGCTATCATTTCTCTTTCAATCCCGAACGCGGACTCTACAAAACGGTGGACGGCGGACTGACCTGGGAGAAGGTCTTCGACGCCGGAGACAAAGTCGGCGTCGTCGACGTTCTCCTCAATCCCTCGAATCCCGACATCGTGTTTCTCGCCGCCTACGACAAACAGCGCATCCCCTGGAATTTCCAGGACGGCGGACCGGACGGCGGCATCTTCAAGTCGACGGATGCCGGAAAAACCTGGCGGAAAATCGAGGCCGGACTTCCCGGAGGCGGCCTGGCCCGGATCGGACTTGCCGTCTATCCGAAAAATCCCGACATCATGGTCGCCTCCATCGACAACGTCAACATGCGCCCGCCGACCGCGGTCGAGGCCGAACGCGACCGGAGGCTGGGCGGAGAACCCCGGGAACGACCCATCGGCGGCGAGGTCTACCGGTCTGAGGACGGCGGGGAGACCTGGACCAAAATGAGCCGCGACGGGGAAAGCGTCGGCGGGGGCAAGTGGTACGGCCAGATCTATCTCGACCCGAACGACGACCAGGTCGTCTACGTGCCGAGCGTGCCGCTTCTCCGCTCTCTCGACGGCGGCCGGACCTGGGGCGAAAAAGGCCCGGAGAACCTGGCCGATAACGTCCATGTCGACCATCACGCCATCTGGATCAATCCGAAAGATTCGCGCCACATCCTGCTCGGAAACGACGGCGGCCTGGCCGCCTCCTACGATTTCGGCGCGACCTGGGACGTTTACGAAAACCTGCCTCTCGCCCAGTACTACGCCATCGGTGTCGACATGGAGGAACCCTACAACATTTACGGCGGAACCCAGGACAACGGCTCAATCAAATTTCCGTGCAACGGACCGACCGGATTTATCACCCGCGACGATTGGGTTTCGGTCGGCGGCGGAGACGGCATGTTCAATCAGGTCGATCCCGAGGACAGCCGATGGCTTTACAACGCTTCGCAACTCGGGGCCATGCAGCGCGTCGACCAGAAAACCGGAACACGGAAGTTCCTCCGGCCGGCCCGGCCGAAGGGTGAACCTCCCTATCGCTTCAACTGGACGGCGCCCATCCACATCTCCTCTCATAACCCCCGCATCATTTATCTCGGCGCCCAGGTCCTTCTTCGCTCTCTCGATCGCGGAGACGACTGGCGGGAGGCAAGTCCCGACCTCACGACGAACGACCCGGAAAAGATCAAGGGCAACATCGAATTCTGCACCCTGACTTCGATTTCCGAGTCGCCCCTGACGCCCGGCCTCATCTGGTGCGGAACGGACGACGGCAAGGTTCAGGTCACGCGGGACGGCGGCGCCTCGTGGACCGACGCGACGGCAGCCATCGATGCGGCCGGAGCACCGGCCGATTTCTATGTCACCCGCGTTGCGGCATCGCCTCATCAGGAGGGGCGCGCCTTTATCACGAAATCCGGATGGCACCGGGACGACTATCGACCCTTCGTCCTCCGCACCGACGACTTCGGCGCAACCTGGACCGATCTTTCGGCCGGACTTCCCGAGGGCACGGTTTACGTCGTCGGCGAGGACCGGAAAAATCCCGATCTTCTCTTTGCCGGAACGGAATTCGGCGTTTACGCGACTCTCGACGGGGGACGGACCTGGTCGGCCATGGGAACCGGTCTTCCGGCGAACGCCATGGTCCAGGACATGCTCATCCATCCCCGGGAGAACGATCTCATCGCCGCAACACACGGCCGCGGCGCCTTCATCGTTAACATCTCGCCTCTCCAGGAAATCCGCGCCGACTTCGCTTCGGAAAGCGTCCACCTGTTCGAAATCCGTCCGGCCCTCCGCTGGTCATGGCAGAGAAGCATGTTCGACGTCTTCGGCGGGCACAGACATTATACGGTGCCGAACGAGCCCATCGGGCTGACCGTCCACTACCACCTGAAGAGCCGGACGGCCCGGCCGCCGAAAATCACGATCGCCGACGCCTGCGGAGCGCCTCTGGCCGTTTTCGAGGGCAAGACGGAACCGGGACTTCACGCCTTCTTCTGGGATTTGACTTATGCTCCGCCCGCCGAAGGAAAAACGGCGGCCCGGAAAACGGCCGAACCGGGCGACTACCTTGTCGTCCTTGAAGTCGACGGCCTCAAGCTCACACAAAAGGCCATCGTCAGGCCCATGCCTGAAAGGAGATGATTCAGAGAACCGGATCGTTCAGGGTTTGGATCGAAATCGGTAGCCGACGCCGTGGACGGTGAGGATGTGGCGAGGCAAGGCGGGGTCGGGCTCGATCTTTCGCCTCAGCCGGGCGATATGCTGGTCGAGCGTGCGGGTCGTTCCTTCGTAAGTCATGCCCCACACGGATTCCAGCAGGTCGAAACGTTCCACGACTTCGCCGTCGCGGTCCAGAAGATACCGGAGGAGCTTGAGCTCCAGACCGGTCAGGGTGAAGGGCGTCTTTCCTCTTCGCCCTTCGTAGGTCCGGGGATCCACATGCACATCCCCGAAGGAAATGGGGTTCATCCTTGGGATCTCCGGACCGGCCCGGCCGCGCCGCAGAAGGGCCCTGACGCGAGCCAGAAGTTCGGCCACGCCGAAGGGCTTGACGACATAGTCGTCGGCGCCGAGCTCGAGCCCCACCACCTTGTCCACCTCCTGCCCCTTGGCCGTCAGCATGAGGATGGGGGTTCGGGCATCCCGGGACCGGATCTCGCGGCAGACATCGTAGCCGCTCTTTTCCGGGATCATGATATCGAGGAGCACAAGGCTCGGCCGGGACGCGGCGAAAAGCCGCAGGGCCTGTTTTCCGTCTCGAGCCTGTTCGGTTTCGTAGCCTTCGCCCTGCAGCAAATCCGCAAGTCCGGTCAGGATTGCGGCGTCGTCCTCAACAATCAGAATCTTTTCCTTTCTCACGGCGCCTCCGCCTGCGGCAATCGGATTTCGAACCGGCTGCCGCCGCCGGAACGGGGCTCATAAACGATGTCGCCGCCCTGGTCGCGCATCAGGCGCCGGGCGATGGCCAGCCCCAATCCCGTGCCCCGGGTCCGGGCCGTCAGCGAATCGTCCGCCCGGAAGAACTCCTTGAAGATCTGTCCGGCATGCCCGGGGGACACGCCGATGCCGCGGTCAAGGACACGGATCAAAACGTCTCCGGCATCGGATTCGACCTCGATCTCGATCTCCCGTGCCTCGCCCGAGTAATTCTCCGCATTGGACAGAAGGTTGATCACCGCCTGCTTGAGAGCCTCTTCGTCCGCCCGAATGAAGACGGGATCGTCCGGCACGCGGAGAGAGAGTCGGAATCCGCCGTGCTCCAGCCGCGGCCGCTGGCTTTCGGCGATCTCCTGCAGGACCCGGCCGGCGTTCAAGTGCCTGGGAGAATAGGTTTTGTTCCCTTTGTCCATTCGCGAGAAATCGAGAACGTTGTTGATGAGCCGGGTCAGGCGGTCGGTCTCCGAGACCATGAGGCCGAGATACCGGTCTTTCTTGGCCGGATCGTTCTGACGGCCTTCCTTGAGCATCTCGGCAAACATCCGGATGGAGGTCAGCGGAGTTTTAAGTTCGTGGGAGACATTGGCGACAAACGTCGTTTTGTTCCGGGCCGTCTCCATCTCACGGCGAAGCGTTTTGAGGACCAGCGTTCCTCCCGCCAGGATGGAAACGACAAACGCCAGGACGAGGACCCAGAGGACGAAGGCCCGGAAGTCGGCCCGCGAGCGGATCAGGCCCGGATCGGTGAGATAAGCCGCCGCTTCCCACCGTGGCAGGACCTCGCTGATTTCGCGCGAAATAAAAGGTCTCCGCCAATCCCGGGTTTCGTCCTCGGCGGGCATAAAGAGCGGCCGGCCGGACTCGTCCAGAACAGTCAGGATGCGGGTTGTTGTGTAGGCCTCGGGAAGCAGGCCCATCAACCGCGATTTGAGATGACCGGAATCGACGACACAGCCGAGAACCGCCCCGCCGGCAACCTTCTTCCAGAAGAAAAGGGCCAGGTCTTCGCCGAGAAAACGCGGAATCAGCCCGGATTCGCGTCCCTCGATGATCCGGCTGAACGTCATGGGTTCGGAGATAAAGAGGGATTCGGCTTCGGGAACAACGACCCGGCTCATGGGTTCGCGCCCGCGCTGTCGAGCCTGGTCATAGATCTTACGGCGGATGTCCTCGCTGGACTCGAATTCCTTCAAGGCCGTCTGCCGGGCGGCGAAATCGGGAGGCGGCGCCATAGAGATTTTTTCCGGCTCGGAGGCGGCGACGGATGCCTCGGGCTGAATTTCGGCTTCCGCACGGTCTTTCGGCTTCGTTTTTTCAGCGATTGAAGCCTGAGTTCCAAAAAGGGATTTCGGGGCCGGCGACGCCGCAATCCGGATACTGTCCTGTAAATCGGCCAATCCGGCGATCTCCCGGCTGTAGACCTCGACAATGTTCTGATAAACCGGGATTTCCACCCGATCCATCACAAAGTCCCGGTTGAACTTGAGAAAGGCGATCTCATCTTCCGTCGCCGCGGCTGTCGGACGGGGCCAGAGGATTTCGAAATCCGGAGAAAGAAAAAAGGGCGTCCGGACGAGAGGGTTCTCTTTTCTCCACTCGGAAGAAACCGCTCCCGGATCTGCGGAGTCGGCATCGGGCGCCGAACGCTCGATCTCGTCGCGCATCCGATCGAGTTCCGCATTCATCAGGCCCGTGACATGAACAAGCTCGGCGGCAAGAGTCCGTTCGATCTGTTTTTCAATGTAGGCTTCCTCTCGGTTGATGGATCGGACGGCGATGACCGCCAGAAGCGCCGCAGGCAGAACGACGGCGGCAAGGAACAGCAGATGGAGCCGGGAACCGAGCCGTCCCGATCTTTTTCTGAAACGGTCGATGCGCATCATCGTTCAATTCACATCGTCTTGACGGATCCTATTATTATTATACATCCTGTTTTCCTGCAATCTTTTCAACAATCCCCCGTCATCGACCGCGCAACGACCGGCGCCGGCCCTCCGCCGGCGCCGGTCGCTTTGATCCGCGATGCGATCACCGCATCCTTTCCGGAGTGCGGATGACGGGCATCCTGTTCTCCGGAAATCCGGCCAGGTGAATGACCGCCTCGCGGTAAACGAGGGCTTTCACCATGGCCGTTCCGCCGGCGCTTTCGAGTTCATAGCCCAGGTCGAGGGCGGGTTTACGGGAATAGCCCAGGCCGGAGAATGACTTCAGGAATTCGGCCGCAGCCTCGCGACTCAAATCCCCCCGGACCTTTTCGTGAAGAGAGGACAGCGCCGAGGATTTGAGGATTTTCGGCCACTGCTTTTTGAAGAGATGGGTGTTGGCGAAGATGTCCGCGCCGATGACCCGGCCGCCGAGACCGATGACCACGCCGACCGTGTCTTCGTTCAGTTTCAGACCGTCTTTGATTTTATTCTCGATCTCCCCGATGGCGGCCTTGTTTTCTTCCTTGTCGAAGGCGGCCTGGTAAGCGCTTGTTCCCGATGCCACCCCCAGGGTGCGATTCTGAGCCTGGACTTCATCCCAGATTTGGCTTTGCGCCGCCGGTGCCCGCTCGGCCGCCTTGGCTCTCAGTCTGTAAGTGCCGAGATTTTCCTTGGATCCAAAGGTCGCGGACCGGACTTCCCATCGACCCTGTTCGACGCAATAGACGGGCACGAGCAAGTTTCGGGTTCCGGGCGCCAGCAGAACATCCTGGGCCAGAATCCTGTCCTGTTTGCCTCCGGTCAGGATCTCTCCGGCCATGAGAAACAGGGTGTTTCGTGACAGATTGGAGATTTTGACCTGGGGGACGCGGCCGCCGTCGACTTCGGTGATCTCGAGCGTCCCGGACTTCAGGGCGTCTTCGAGGGTGACATAGGATGTTCGATCCACCGTCCGCCGGGCGTAAACGGGAACGATGGTCAGGTTCCCATGGGAGACGGGCCGGCCCACCTCGAGCACCCGGACAAGGGCGTCGACCGGATCGGACGCATGCTGCGACAACGCCGCCCCGCCGCTCCGGATCGTCAACAGAAGAGCCGCCGCCGAAACCATCGCCAGGATTGAAATCCGTTTTCTCATGATAACCTCCTTCAGTGCCTTCGGTCTTTCCACAACAACAATACGCCGGCGGGCGGGGCCCCGTGTCATCAGGAGGTCAAATGTTTGTAAAATAAATGTGACGGATACCGGCAGGTCGTCAACGCAGCGATGTGAGCAGGTTTCGCACCTGATCAGCCTCCGGCGCAGTGGGGGCGAGAGTCAAGAATTTTTCCAGATGAACAATGGCCAAATCCTTGTTTCCGGCTTTATTGTAGGCAAGTCCCAGCTGGTAGTGGGCATAGGCGTGATCGGGCTTGAGCTCAAGACATTTTTTGAAAGCATTGATCGAAAGCTCAAGTTGATTTTGATAACCCAGGGCCGTGCCTTTGAGGTAGTAGAGTTCGGAGTCAAGGGGATCAATGGAAAGAGCCTGATCGAGACGGTTCAGAGCCGATGCGTAATCCTTGTGTTGAATATCAATCATCGCTTTTCCCGAATAGGCCGGAGTGAAACGGGAATCGATCTCAAGACAGGCGTCGAAATCTCTGGATGCCGGGCTCCACTCCTTGAGCTCGACAAGCGAACGCCCCCTGTAATTCAGGGCCTGGAGGTGCCGCGGCTGGGCGGAAATCACCCGGTCGAATATCTCTTTCGCCCGGCCGAATTGTCCCGCCCGATATTGTTCGACGCCTTGAAGAAAAAGATCCTCCGTACTGCTCGACACCGTTGCAGGCGGCGGGGAGGTCTTGCTCCCATACGATATTGACGAACAGGCAGCTCCCCAAGATATCACCCCGGCCGCGGCCAGGATCCATCCCAAGCGACGCGTTGATTGATTCATTTTCGACCTCTTGCTCATTGAGAAATACTCCAAGGTTATTCTATATTGCATTTCTCCCGGTGTCCAATCGCTCGGCAAGGTCTGTGTCGTAAGCCACAAGACCGATACCGGGTTAAGAACACGGATGGTGCCCTCAATTGATAAGCGGACATCGTCAGAGCTGTTTTCTTTTCAGGAGTTGGGCGTTGACCGCCACGACCACCGTGCTCGCCGACATGAAAACGGCGCCGAGCGCAGGCGTCAGCAGGATGCCCTGTGCGGCCAGGACCCCCGCCGCCAGCGGAATGGCGACGATGTTGTAACCCGCCGCCCACCAAAGGTTTTGGAGCATCTTCCGGTAGGTGGCACGGGACAGCGCGACGATCTTGGGGATATCGCGTGGGTCGGAGCGCACGAGCACGATGTGCCCGGCTTCAACGGCAACGTCGGTCCCCGCGCCGATGGCGATCCCGATATCGGCGGTGGCCAGGGCGGGAGCGTCATTCACTCCGTCGCCCACCATGGCTACTTTTTTCCGCTGAGCTTGGAGCTCCCGCACCTTGGACGCCTTATCCTCGGGGAGCACTTGGGAGAACACGATGTCGATGCCCAACTCTTCGGCGACGGCATCGGCCACGGCCTGAGCGTCTCCGGTGAGCATGGCCACCTCGATTCCCCGGTCGTGCAGTTTGAGAACGGCCTCACGACTCTCTTCACGAATGGCATCGGCCACAGCGAAGACCGCCAGGGCCTTGCCGCCTCGAAGCAGGTAGATGGCGGCCTGACCCCGATTCGCCGCTGCTTCGGCCGCGGCTCGAAGTGATTCCGGCACCTGCGCGTTCTCGGCCTCCAGGAGCGCGGGACCACCCATGTGATAGTCAATCCCCTCGACCGAGGCGGCAACGCCCTTGCCGGTTATGGCCCGAAATCCATCCGCCCGGGGCACATCCAATTTTCGATCCTCCGCCGTCTTCACAATTCCCCGGGCGATGGGATGTTCGGACTCCGACTCCACCCCGGCGGCGATTCGAAGCGTCTCCTCCTCCGACTCTCCTTCCGCAACCGCCGTTTCCACCACGCGGAATTCCCCCAATGTCAGCGTTCCCGTCTTATCGAAGATCACGGTGTCCAGATTCCGCGCTTCATCGAGCCCTCGCCGATCCCGAACGAGAAGGCCGTTTTGCGCACCTAGGGACGTGGAGATGGCGACGACCAAGGGCACGGCCAGGCCGAGAGCGTGAGGGCAGGCGATGACCAGGACCGTGACCACGCGGACGACGGAGAAGTCGATGGATGCCCCCAGGAACTGCCAGACAACCAACGTGAGCACCCCGGCGGAGATGGCCACGCCGGTCAGGATCCGGGCTGCACGGTCGGCCAGGTGCTGCGCCCTGGATTTGGATTTTTGCGCTTCAGACACGAGCCTCATGATTCCGGACAGCTTGGTCTTTTCCCCTGTGCCCGTGATTTCCACCCGAAGCGAGCCCTCGCCGTTGATGGTCGCGGCGATGACGTCATCCCCCTCCCGCTTCTTCACCGGCCTGGATTCTCCGGTGAGCATGGCCTCGTTGAGGTCGCTTTCGCCCTTCCGGACGATCCCGTCCGCCGGAACGCTCTCGCCGGGGCGAATCAACACAATGTCGCCCTCCCGGAGCTCGCCGACAGGCACCGTCTCCTCGCCCTGGTTCGTCACGCGGGTCGCGGTATCCGGGAGGAGCTTCGCGATCTCCTGGAGCGCCCCTCGAGCCTGAGAAATCGAGCGCATCTCGATCCAGTGGCCCAGCAGCATGATGGTCACCAGAGTGGCCAGCTCCCACCAGATCGCATCCGCCCGAATCAGTCCGAGCTGCACCACCCACGAGAAGATGAAGGCCACGGCGATGGCGAGGGAGATCAGGGTCATCATGCCCGGCAGGCGCTCCCTCAACTCCCGCAACCCGCCTTTCAGAAAGACCAGGCCGCCGTAGAGGAAGACCGCCGTCCCCAGGACGGGGGCGATCCAGTCGGAGCCCGGGAAGCGAGGCGCTCGATAGCCCAGCAGCATCTGGATATGCGCCGACCAATAGACCACAGGAAGCGTGAGCAGGAAGGAAAACCAAAATTTATCCCGGAACATCCCCGGGCTATGGCCCTCATGTTTGTCATGGGCGGCATCCTCTTTGATCTTGCCGCCGTGGTCCGGGCTCATCGCATGGCCGGCCTGCGGATCATCTCTTGTCTCAACGTGCTTCACGGCGATCCTCCTTGGGCTAAAATTCCATGCGCCCGGCGGACGGGCGTCCCGGCGTCAGTCGGAAGCCGAGGCCAAGCCGGATTTACGGATGGCTTCGATATCGTCGATCTCGACGGGTTTGGGCCGGCCCAACCGGCGGTGACCGTCCCGGGTGATCAGAAAGTTCTCCTTTTTGCGGCGGCCGCCGAAATTCCGGTACATTTCGTGCGTGTCATAGTTGTTGAAACTCGTCAAATCGGTCTCGTGGCCGGAGCGAATCAGCGCCGCGTCTCTTCCCGTCTTACGATAAATCCGGATGTTCCGACATAAACAAGAAAACGGCCGTCTTCCCGGGACATTTGATACACGGAATTTCCATAGACCGTGTTAACCAACGGCGACTTGTGACCGAACCGGTAAAGATAACGCCAGAAGGGGTGATCCTCGTTCTCGACAAGCGAAAAGACGGTCGCCTCCCTGGAAATCTCATCCTTGGCTTCGATATAGCGGCTTCTCAAGCGGGTCAATCGGTAACGGGTGTGCCAACCCAAAAAATTGAGCCCGTTGGCCCATTTCAGAATATCCCCTTCCAGCATCCATTGGTCACCGCTGACAACGTATCGCTCGGATATCTCGGCTTTATCGGGTCCGAATTGCGTCAGCGTCAGGAGGCTCGTGGCGCCGGATTCTCCGGCTTGAGTCACGATCCGGGCAACGGGTTTCCCATAGGTGAACGCATGGTAGGCCCGAAAGAAAAATCCCATAAAAAGTATCATTCCGGAAACGGAGATCCAGAGAAAGATCAACACAAGATTTCGCAACCCGGCCCAAAGTCCGGGCGGCGCCGAAGCTTTGCTGGAGGCTTTGCCGATCAACCGACGAATGCGGCGATATAGATAAATCAGGACAAAAAGGAAACCCACAAGAACGCCCAAGGCACCGGCATAAATCGGCCAATCCTGGACAAGACTCGACATAGAACCCATTCTCTCTAGACATTATCATAAGCCCGGCTGCGTTCCCCTGTCAATCGTGCCGTGGGCGGAGGCGCGCCGGAAAATATGAAGCCGGACCTTGTGACAAGGAATGGAAGATGTTTCGCTTTTATCGTAGAATGTCGAGAAATCGGAAAAGGAGGAGCCCATGACCATAAGAGCCGCGGCGGTAACGATTCTGACCGCATTCCTTGCCATGATCCTATTCACGGCAAGCTGTGCGCCCGGACCCAACACCCTCGAAAAAACAGCGGACGCAAAAGGACAGACCGCGGGATTCTTTCTCGGTCTCTGGCACGGCTTCATCTCCCCGGTCACGTTCATCGTCTCAGTATTCACCCGAAATGTTCGCTTCTACGAGGTCCACAACAACGGGACCTGGTACAATTTCGGGTTCGTTCTCGGGGCCGGGCTTTTCTTGAGCGGAGGAGTTTTGGGACGCAAGAAAAAACGTTGACACAGCCTCCCCGTGTTATGCTATTTTAACGGTCGACAGCGGAGAAGGCCATGACAACATCAGAATTCGAGGTCCGCGAATACCGGCCGGAAGATCAGGAGGGCGTCCTCAATCTTCTGAGGGAGCTCGAGGACGAGATCAGCGAGAGATTCGAAGGTGTCGAAATCCGATCGGTCGAGGACGACTACATCCATCGTTATCTCAAACCGGAACATAAGTACAGGACGTTCGTCGCCCTTTCCGGCGGAACCGTCGTTGGATATCTCATGGGCTTTCCGTCTTTAGGCGCACCGGAAATCGACGACATGTCCGACGTTCTGCCGCCCCTCCAAACTTGGAAGCCCAAAGAGTTCTATCTGAAAATCACTTATGTCTCGAGGCCGTTCCGCCGGCGCGGGATTTCCACGGCCCTGCATCGGGCCGTCATTCAATACGCCCGGAAACAGGGTTTTCAGGAAGTTTATGCCTGTATCGCCAAGTGGAACGAACCCGAACTCGCCGTCCTCAAAGTTCTCGATTTCGAAATGAAGGACCTCGGCTGGCGTTTCCGGACGTGCTTAAAGCTGACGTAACCGCGGACGCCTATTTATCTAGCCCCTCGTAGAATTTCCAGCGGGGCTTGAAGCCGGGGGGAAGGTCCTGCCCGACCAACTTGGCCCGAAGGAGCTCGATCGGAATGCTGTTTTCCTTCAGGACGGCGTCATGGAATTCCCTGGCCGTCATTCGGCCCGAATCCACAAGCTCTTTCGACAACGCGCGGAGCTGAAGTCCGCCGGTCAGATAGGAAATTTGGGCCAGAGGGCGCCCGCCATAGGCCCTTCCGCTGAGATGGGCTTTCACCTCGACCTCGGCCAGCGCGCGTTCATGACCGACCCGGTCGACGAGCAGGTCGATCGCCTCATCGACGCTCATTTTCCCCAGGTGATAGCTCATGGAAAAGATGATCCGGGCGCAGCGGTGCATCCTCCAGAAAAGCATGCCGATCCGGTCTTCAGGGGATCGCTGAAAACCCATGTCCCAGAGCCGCATTTCCCAATAGAGCGGCCAGCCTTCACCGTAGAAACTCGTCTGGAACGGGCGGCGGTAAGTCCGGTGGCGGGCCGCCATGAACCCCTGGAGGTTGTGGCCGGGAACAAGCTCATGATGGACGACGGCGCGGGAGAAGTGAGGGTTGTTTCCGCGCAGCGTGGAGATTTTCCGCTCGAACGGCACGGCATCCGCCGGGTAGGCCACACTGATGACCTCGCCGCCCGTAAAGAACGGCGTCGTCTGTTGCCGTTCGAGCGGCATCATGTCCATGCGGATGAGCTCCTTGACCATCGGCGGGATGGTCACGGCCTCGTGCTCTTCGAGAAAATCGATGGCTTCAAAGGCGAGAAACCGGATCAGCTCCGGCTGACCGCCGGGCTCCACATGGGCATCTTTGACCCGTTCCATGGCTTTCATCCAGTCGTCGCCGAATCCCATTTCACGGGAGGCGGTCAAACGCTCCTTCTCGCACCACTCCAATTCCTTCCAACCGATGGCCAGAATCTCTTCGGGCGTGTAGGGAATGAATTCGAAGGCCAGTTCTTCGAGGAGAACGCCGCGTCCGACGGGATCCTGAATGGCATAAGCCGCCGCTCCGGGCGGGCCTTCCCCCAGGACCTTTCGGAGCGCGGCCTCGTGAGACCGGAGGGCGGTATCCGCAGCCTCGTAGGTCTCGGACGCCCACCAGGTGAACAGGGGATCGTAGCCGTTGTAAAAAGAAAACCAGTCCTTGAGACTTCGGCGCAGACTTCCGGCCATGGAAACGGCCTGCCTCATGGCCGTCTTATCGGCTTTCGACCCTGCGGACAGAGCCCGTTCAGCCCGGGCGGCTTCGGCCCTGATCCTGTTCAGCTCGGCGGCCGCAGCGCGGCCTTCCACCCAAATCATGCGTTTCAGGTCGCGGGCGAGAGCCAGGATGCCTTCGGCATAAGGCAGAACAGGAAGGGCGGCGCGAACGGTCTGCCGTTCTTTTTGAAGCGCCTGCCGGTCCCGGTGAAGAAGGTTCTTGAAAAGCAGAAAATCGATCCGCCCGTCAAGGCTCAGCCCGTCAAAATCGACGCCGTTCAACAGCCCGAGCCATTCCCGGAGAAAGGCTTCCATCCGCTCGAAGCGCTCAGGCGAAAAGGCAAGGTCATAATGCCGTTCCAGGGACCGCCGGTCGGCCGAAAAACGCTCGATCCAGGGTGCGAGTTCGCTCGTTTCCACCATGATTTCCCCGGACGACGGCCGGGTGACCGTCCGATCGCCGGCCTGAACTTGAAAGAACGAAAGCCCCACCGCAATCAAAAGAATGGCCGGAACCCAGACTCGGGCTTTTTTCTTCATCGTCACCTCCGTTCAGAATCCCGGCGGCCGGGCGACGTTGATCACGTCATCGAGAACCGCCGGACGGTTCGAATCCTAAAGTCCGGCGGCCGTGTTGTCAAGAAGTGCCAGAAATCCATATGTCACTGTGATTTCGATATGCAATGTTACTCATGACGATAAGTCCGGATATTGCCGACAGTAACATGTATAACGAGATTTATCTCCCGCCCCGGACGTTGTATGATATAAGAGGCGTACAAGCATGAAAGGCTTCCGGATTTGATTGAAAAGAATTTCGATGTTCCTTTTATTGCCGATCTTGCTCTTCATGAAAAACAGATCCAGCAAAACTACAGGCCGATCATCGCCGTTCACAAGTGGTTTGCACGACGGCCCGGAACACTTTTTCGGGGGTTGTTGCTGTCCGAGTTCTGCGATAACCCTTTAAGGGACATCTATTTCAAGGGAAACAACTTAAAAGAGAAAAAAATCGCCGATCCCTTCATGGGCGGCGGCACACCTCTTATTGAAGCCAACCGCCTGGGATGTGACATCTTAGGATTCGACATTAATCCTATGGCCTGGTGGATCGTCAAACAGGAGATCGAACGTCTCGACTTGGATCAATACATCCCTGCCGCCGATCATTTGCGGCTGAAACTGGAAAACACGATCGGTCATCTCTATCGCACTCAATGCACGCTCTGCGGCAATGAGAAGGCTCATGTCAAGTATTTTTTATGGGTTAAAACCATCTTCTGTCGAAATTGCCGAGAGCCCGTCGATCTGTTCCCCGGATACCTGTTGGCTTCCGATTCCCGGCACCCCAAGAATGTATTTGTGTGTCCGGCTTGCGGACAATTGACGGAGTCCACCGATCGAAAAAATCCGGGGACATGCGGGCACTGCGGTCGAAGTCTCGGCCGGGACGGCCCGGCCAAGCGGGGACATTGCTTATGCTCCGGATGTCAAACCGTAAACTCCTTTCCCCAAAAGGCATCGGGAGCGCCGCGGCACCGTCTGTTTGCAATTGAATATTTTTGTCCTTTTTGTCGAGAACGACATGCCGGACGATTCTTCAAGTCTCCGGATCTTCAGGATTTGGCAAAGATGTCCGAGGCGGAAGATCGATGGGCAGGGATGCCCGCAGAACATGTCCCTGATGATGAAATTCCATCGGGAGACGAGACAAACCGTCTTCACAGATGGGGATATAAGAAATATCGGGATATGTTCAATCCCAGACAACTTCTCGGTCTCGATCTGTCCGCCCAAATGATTTTCCGATTCAAGGATGAGCGTGTCCGAAACGCTCTCGCCACAAATCTTTCGGATCTCTTGCGCTACCAAAATATGCTTTGCCGATATGACTCGGTCTCCCTAAAATCGTTAGACGTCTTTTCCGTTCATGGATTTCCTGTGGGACTTATCCAGTGTGAATCCAATCTTATCGGAATCACGGATCCGGATAGCGGCCAATTGATCGGCAGCGGCGGATGGGCCAATATCATTGAGAAATTCCGAAAGGCGAAAGCCTATTGCGACAGCCCGTTCGAAATTCGGCGCCGGGGGCGGACAAAGGAAACCGTCCCGATTCCGGGAGAATGGATCGGTGACGAATCTCAAGACCACGATCCGGCAAAAAAAAGGAATGTCCGGCTTCTTTGTGAAGATGCCGCTCAAGTTGAGATTCCCCGGGACTTCTTGGACGCCGTCTTCACCGATCCCCCCTATTTTAAAAATGTTCAATATGCAGAACTCATGGATTTCTGCTATGTATGGCTTCGCCGTCTGATCCATGTCGAGAATGGGGTTTTTTCCAGTCCTTCGACCCGCAGTCCTTATGAATTGACCGGCAATGAAGACATGGGCAGAGGACTCGACCACTTCAGTCAAGGTTTGTCATCCGTGTTTCAGAAAATGGCCGCGGCTCTCAAGCCCGGGGCGCCTCTCGTTTTTACATATCACCATAATGATCTGGCGGCCTACTATCCCATCGCAGTTGCTGTTCTCGACGCCGGCCTGACCTGCTCGGGATCCCTTCCGTGTCCGGCGGAAATGGGAGCATCCATTCACATCAATGGAACAGGTTCATCAATCATTGACACCGTTTTCGTTTGCCGGTCGACCGGAGCGTTTCCCCGCAAATGGATCGTCGATTCCATCGAGGGCGTCGCCGGACTCGTCGATAAAGATTTGGCCGGGCTCCAAACCGGAAATGTCAGGCCGA
Source organism: Acidobacteriota bacterium (assembly GCA_033549365.1). NCBI lineage: Bacteria > Pseudomonadati > Acidobacteriota > Acidobacteriota bacterium. The sequence goes on along the minus strand of JAWSUF010000002.1, from coordinate 489,199 downwards.
CTCCCGGAGACATGAGATGTATCGCCTACGGCCATCTTACTCGATTGGCGATTTGGAACCTCCGCACGACATGGAACAGAAATGCGGATATCCAAACACGCCTGTCGACGGTCTCATCCTGGTTGGCGAAATTCGGCGGTTGGAATGACATCGAAAGACGGCTTCGCAATTATAATGAACCATTTCGAGTGACCCCTTTATTTGCAACACGTGAAAACATGAAAGAATATGGAGAAGATCATGGCGATATATCCTTTTGAAGCCGACTGGGATGAAATCCTGAACAATGCGGACGCCTACGTCGATGCCGTTTTTTCCTGTCTGGAGTCGGAGTTTCTCGTCATGCCGAAAGGCGTCGGGTTTATCGCCTATCCGGTATTCGAAAGGGGATACGAAGCCCTGAAAACAGCGACAAAAGGCTTCTCGAATCTTGAATCGTCACAGGTGTTGCTTACGATCATGAATGAACCGATCGCCCTGGTTGTACTTCGTTCCATGCTTGGGTTCACACCGTCGGAATGGGGTTATGTGACGACCCAAAGAACCGGAGTGTCCGTTTCCCAAGGCTTCGTCGGATCCCTTGACAGAAAGATCCGAATGGCGCCGGAGACATCTCTCAAATCGAGCAAATCAACGTATCCCCGGATTAAAGCCTTGGTGGATACAGCCTGCCTTCTCCTCGCCGAGGGCATGCCGCCCGTTGAGAGAAATCTGTTGCATCGTTTGGACAAAGCCGATTCCAAACTCGGACTCGAAAGCCTGAGGCATATCGCAGGCATCGGGGTTCCCTATGCCAGGCTCCTTTACGAACGGTTTCTCGGAAGACCTTTTGCAGGCCACCGGGATTCGATCAGCGAGTTGATCGGCGACAGTCTGGAATCCGCCATCGAAGATGTGCTGGTCAAGGCCGGCATCAGTTACAGGAAAACGAAGCGAGCCGAGCGCATCGAAGGATTCGATCAAACTCCTGATTTTGTTATCCCAAGCGAATTCAACCCCCAGGTCGTTATTGAAGCGAAAATCACGGAAGATGACGGAACCGCGCGGGATAAGGTGACACGCATTCAGCATCTTGGAGAATTGAGTCTTGCCGGCCGTTCCGCGGAAAATCCGAAATTCGAAGTCATCGCCTGCATCGGCGGGCGGGGATTCGGAGTTCGCAGGGAAGATATGAAAAAGATGATCCTCGCGACCCGAGGGAAAATCTTCACGATCAAGACTCTGGACCGCCTCATTTCATTTTCAAGGCTTAAAGACTTCAAGACTCTATAGAAAAGAGGTCACCCGAGTTAGTCTCGCCGGATATCGGCGCTCCCCCGAAGCCGTCAGAGCCCGGAAGATTCCAGCCAGGCCAGGAGAAGAACGATCAGGGCGGCGACGGGAACGACGACAAACCAATGGTTGGCCTTGAAAAGTTTCGGAAATGTGATGTCGCCGAACCGCCCCAGAACGAGAATCCGTTTGAAACGAGGGAAAAGAGCCGCGAACAGCCCGGCTCCGATCATGATTCCGGCGATTCCACCGATCAGAGCGTCTAGATAGCCGTTTCCCGCAGCTCCGGCGATGGTTCCCGGGCAATATCCGAGCACGGCGAACCCGACGCCGAACACAAGGCCCCCCAGAAGCGACATCCCGACCGAGCCGACTTTCGGATGGAATCGGACCCATCCCAAAGACTTCATCGCGTGGATTCCGACCATTCCGACGACGACGGCGGACAGCATGATCTTGACGACGGTGAAATCCCGGAGAAGAAGCTGCCCGATGATGACGTCGTATTTGGTGGCTCCTCCCTTGTGGAGAAGGAATCCAAAGACGACTCCCGCAACAAGTCCCAGTCCGAGCTGGGCTTTTTTATTGGCATGCAGAGTTTTCAACAGCAGGTCCATAATCGTCCCCCCCGTCTTATCCGAGAACCCGGAAAATCAACCAGGCCGCGGCGATGCCCCCGGCAAAAAACGACAGGGCCGCAACCCAGCTGCTCACCGCAAGCTGCATCGTGCCGCTGATGCCGTGACCGCTCGTGCAGCCGCCCGCCCAGCGCGCCCCGAATCCGAGAAACACGCCTCCGGCCAGAGCGACGATCAGACGCAAGACGGGCGACGGACCGAAAGCGGCGACCCAGACATCCGGCACCCAGACCCAACGGAAGTCCCCGGAAATCGCCGCCGAGATAAAAGCCCCGAGAAAGATCCCCAGGACGAGCATCCACTCCCAGTCGACGACGGGAGGAAACTGCTGGTAGTAGGGTTTGGCCGCGGCCTTGTCGCCGCGGATCTTTTTTTCGATCATCCCGGCCGTCCGGGAAAAGGCCGTCGAACAGCCGATGGGCTTGTCCGAAAGCAGGAATGTCAGCCAACTCAGAAAACCGATGCCCGCGCCGGCCGCATAGGGCGACCAGCGCGCTTCAAACAACCATTCCATATCGCTCCTCCCTTATTTTTTGGTCAGAGGCGCCCCCAGCGCCCGATATCCCTTGATGCCTCCGGCCGAGTTCATGACACCGGCGAAACCGCGCTGTTTCAGCATGGATGCGGCGACACTCGAGCGGTTGCCGCTGCTGCAGAGAACCACGATGTCGGCCGAACGGGGCAGCTCTTTCCAGCTCGTCCTGATGTCCTGGACGGCCATGTTGACCGCGCCCGGAATATGGCTTTCCTGAAATTCGAGCGGGGCGCGAATATCCAGAAGAATGAAGTCGGCCCGCCGTTCGACCATCTCGCGGAGAGCCTCCGCGGAAATCTGCGGGACGGAGGACGTCGGATATCCCGCGGCGGCCCAGGCGCTCATGCCTCCGGCCAAGTATCCCTTGACACCATCCACACCGACCCGCCGGGCCCAGGTTACGGCTTCGACGGCCTGGGTGTATCCGTCGGCCACAAGATAGACCGGCTTTTTCCAGGGAATCAGCCATCCGACGAAGGTCGGGAAGTTGCCGGCCAGGCCGATGTTCCAGGCCTTGGGAATATGCTGCCCGCCGAAGGCGTCGTAATTGCGGACGTCGAGGACAACGGCGCCTTTTCCGGAAGTTTTCTTCATGAACTCGGCGGGATTGAGTTCGAGGAGATCGGGAAGCTTTTCGACCCGGACGGGTCCGCGGCGGTTGATATCGCTGCAGCGGCTGAAGTGGTCGGGCGCCGGCGGCATGTTCGTGGTCAGAGACCGGATGAATTCGGCTTTGTTGCGGATCCGGAGCGCGGGGTTGTATTTCTTCTCGTAGCCGATGGTGCTTCTCTGCTTGGCGCTCATGCTCCGGCCGCAGAGCGATCCGGCCCCGTGGGCGGGATAGACTTCGCAGAAAGCGGGCAGCTTCAGGAGCTTGCCGTGAAGGCTGTCGAAGAGCTTTCCGGCCAGCTTTACGGCCATGTCGGGAAACAGGTCGGGGCGACCGACGTCGCCCACGAAGAGCGTGTCGCCGCAAAAGACGCCGTCCGGGTCCCGTCCCCTGTCGGTATCGGTCACGACATAGCTTCCATGTTCGGGGGTGTGTCCCGGCGTATCGAGGAAATCGAACTTCAGGTGTTCGATCATGAAGCTGTCTCCCTCGGAGAGAGGGACGTGAGGGAAGGCGCATTTGGCGGTCTTCGGAGCATAGATCCGAGCGCCCGTCCGGGCGGCCAGGTCCATATGTCCCGAGATGAAATCGGCATGCAGGTGGGTCTGCAGGATGTGGGTGATCTTCAATCCCCGGGCCCGGGCCTCGCGGATATAGACATCGACATCCCGGCGCGGGTCGATGACGGCGCAGGTCGCCTCGCCTCCCACGATATATGAACTGTGGGCGATTTTCTCGACGAAATCATGAAATAGATTCATTAAAACTCTCCTTTGCGATCCAAGTGTTTTTTATAATATAACATATCCGGATCAGGCCTCAATAAAAGGCAAAGATAAGCCCGACAGCGACGGCGATAAAAATCACGGTCAGCCCGCCTCCCGCCCGCAGGTAATCTCTGTTCCGATATCCGCCCGGTGACATCAGGAAAGCGTTGACCTGGTGGGTGGGGAGAATGAAACTGTTGGATGCACAGACGGCGACGAGAAGCGCCAGCCCCCGGGGATCGAGCCCCGCCAGATCGCCCAGCACCACGACCAGAGGAATGAGCAGGACGGCGGCCGCAACATTGGACATGAAGAGCGAAAAGAGCGTGGCCAGAACGGCGACCGCGACATAAATCAGGACCGAGGGACTTCCCTGTCCTGCGGCCAGGATCTGGCGGGCGATGAATTCCGCGGCACCAGATTTTTCCATGGCGATACCCAGGGGAATCAACCCGCCCAGAAGAACGACGGTTTTGCCGTCGACGGCCCGGTAGGCATCGTCGATGCGGATGACCCCGAAAAGCACCATGGCCGCGGCCCCCGAAAGCAGGCTGATGGAGAGAGGTTGACCCGCCAGGACGAGCGCCATGGCCCCGGCAAAACAAAGCAGCGCTTCGAGAGGTTTTTTCCGGATCCGGGGACCGCCCTCGACGGCGGCCGCTGAAATGAAGTTTTTCCGGTCGGCCATGGCCGAAATCCGGTTCCAGTTCCCATAGACGACGAGGATGTTGCCGACCTTCATGGGAACATCGGAGAAATCCCCCCGCTCGACGGATTCCCCCGTCAGCAAAGCCAGGGGCTCGACACCGAACGTCTTGCGGATGGCGGCTTCCCGGACCGATTGTCCGGCGATCGGCGAGTGAGGCGGGATGACCATCTCGGCGAATCCCGTCTCATCCTCGGCCCGGACGGCGTCGAGAAGGTCGGAATCGGTCACGGAACGAAGACCGAAGTCCCGGATAAACGCCTCCGCTTTGTGCGGCTCGCCCATAAGAACGAGGTCCTGTCCGGGAGCGAACCGGGTTTTCCGGTTGGGAGCGAACAGGATCTCGGAATTTTCCCTGAGGGCCAGCAAATGAAGCTCGTAGTCGATTTCAGGCCGGATTTCCTCCCGGCTCTTCCCCGCAAGACGGCTGCCGGCGGGGATTCGACAGGCAGTCAGAGAAGGGGACAATTCCCAGGTTTCCGCAATTTTGGCCCGGACCGGCTCAACGCTCTGTTTAGAAGAGGCTGCAGGGAGGAGACGCTTCCCGCCTATCAGGAAATACAAGAGACCCACTGCCAGGAGAACAAGTCCGATCGGAGTCACACTGAATAATGTAAAAGGCGTTTGCCCGGACTGTTTCAGAAGATCGTTGAGGACGATCAGGGGCCCAGAACCGACCAGGGTCAGGTTTCCGCCGAGGATGGCCGCAAATCCCATGGGCAGGAGGATCCGGGAAAGCGGAAGATCCATTTTTTTGGCCAGACGCGTGACGGCGGGCAAAAACAGCGCCGCGGCGCCGATGTTCTGCATAAACGAGGAAGCCAGTCCCGTGGCCGCCGATGCGGTGGCGACGACGCCTTTTTCGGTCGAGCCCGAAAACTTCAGAAGCGGCGCGGTTGTCTTTTTCATGATGCCGCTCCGATTGATGCCTTCACTCATGACCATGACGGCGATTACCGACACGACGGCATGGCTGGCGAAACCGGACAAAGCCTGGGCGGGTGTGACGAGACCCAGCCAGGCCAGAATTAAAAGTACGACAAGCGCGACAAAATCGACCCGAAAAACTTCAAAGGCAAAGAGAATGACGGCAAGGGCCAGGACACCGAGAGTCAGGCCGATCTCAGGCGTCATCCCTCATCCTTTCCGGCTTTTCCATCGTGATCAATTTCGGGCCGCGACAGTCGCGGACACAGAGGCCGCAGATGAACTGGCTGACACAGCCTTTTTTGCGGAACTCCTTGAGTTTTTCGTAGCAGGCGAGATGGTCGAAGTCCTCGCGCCTCTCTTTGATGGCGCCGGCCGGGCAGGAGGCCAGACAGGCTCGGCAGTCGCCGCAGCCGCGGATCAAAGGCATGTCCGGTTCGACTGGAAAATCCGTGAGCACTGTGACCAGACGGATTCGCGAACCAAATTCGGGATTGACCAGAAGATTGCTGCGGCCGATCCAACCCAGACCGGCCGCGGCCGCGACATGTTTGTGGGAAAGATGTGCGGTCTGCTTGTTCCAGTCGATAAGCTGAGAGGCAGCGACGGCGACCGCCCCGAAACCCAAACTCTGGATATGATCGGCCAGGAGAAAAGCCCCCCGGTCGAGGAAAAAATTCACCTGCCGATAGTGGTGAAAATACAGCGGGGTCGGATGGTCGCGAAGGTCGTCGAGGACGGCATCGCTGAGGCGTTTGCCGAGTGAAACGGCCCGATCAAAGCGACCCCGCGTTTCCGGTTCAAGGATGAAATCGTCCTTCATCGCGGTCCCATCGGCGATGCCGAAAAGATCGAATCCCAGATCCAGGGCCTTGACCTTCAACTCATCATAAGCTTTCGATCGCCCGTTTTTTTCCATGGCATCATCCATTCTATCGGCGTCCGGTTCGGCCTGTCAAACGGACATTTGTTTTCTTTCGGGGGTTGTGCTATATACCTTTTCCATAGGTCCACGAGTCCAACTTGGCCGCATATCCAATACACCACATGACGCCATAAGGAGTCCCATTCATGGAACAGTTCTACCTTGATCTGACCCAGTGGGTCGACAGCACGGCGACACACATCTGGTCCTTCATGCTCTACATTCTCCTCGCCGCCGGAATCTGGCTGACCATCCGCACGCGGTTCATTCAGTTCCGCCGACTCGGCGACAGTTTCAAGCTGATGTTCGCCGGGCTTCTCGGCCGAAAATCCGGGGAAAAGCGCGAGGGGGACGTCTCGCCCTTTGCGGCGCTTTCCACGGCCCTCGCCGCCACGGTCGGCAACGGAAATATCGGCGGCGTGGCCATGGCCTTGTTCACCGGAGGGCCGGGGGCCATTTTCTGGATGTGGATCTGCGGCTTCGTCGGCATGGCCACCAAATTTTCGGAAGCGCTCCTCGGCGTCAAATACCGGGAGAAATATCCCGACGGCACGATCGCCGGAGGCCCGATGTATTACATCAAGAACGGTTTCCGCAACAAGAAGGCGGCGGCCGTGCTGGCCCCGGCCTTCGCCGTCTGCGGCGCTTTTGCCACCCTCTTCGGCACCGGCAACATGATGCAGGCCAACCAGATGGCCCTGGCCTTCCAGAGCGAATTCGGAATCCCCAAACTGGCCACCGGAATCGTGATCACCATTCTCGTGGCCCTGGTCATCATCGGCGGGATCAAGCGGATCGGCGCCGTGGCCGGGAAGATCGTTCCGACCATGCTGTTTCTTTATTTCGGAATCGGGCTGATCGTCATCATCACCCATATCGACGCCCTGCCGCGGGCTTTTTTCCTGATTTTCGAAAACGCCTTCACTCCGACGGCGGCCGCCGGCGGCTTCCTCGGAGCCACCGTTCGCATGGGCATTCAGATGGGCTTCCGCCGCGGCCTGCTGACCAACGAGGCGGGTTTGGGAAGCGCCCCGATCGCCCACGCCGCCGCCCAAACGCCCTCGCCCGTCCACCAGGGGATCATGGGCATCGGCGAGGTCTTCATCGACACCATCGTCGTCTGCACCATCACGGCGCTCATCAATCTCAGCACCGGGATGTGGATGAGCGGGCTCAACGGAACGGCCATGACCGCCGCCTCGTTCTCCAAAACGTTGCCCTTTGTCGGAGGGCTTGTCGTCGGCCTGTCTTCGTTTTTCTTCGGCTATACAACCTTGATCGGCTGGTATTACTACGGCGAGCAATGCATGAAGTTCCTTTTTGGAATCAAGGTGACTTACCCCTACCGGTTCATCTACGTCGGTCTTTGCTTTATCGGCTCTCTCATTTCCATTCAGCTCGTCTTCTATGTCGGCGACATCGCCAACGCCTTCATGGCTCTGCCGAACCTCATTGCGCTCGTCGTGCTCAGCGGCACGGTGGCCGGCACCGCTCAGGCATTCTTCTCCAAACACAAGCGACTCGAGGACTTCGAAGCCGGAGCGGACGCCGCGCCCGAACGGTAATTCCCGATCCCCGGCCCGCCGGGTCGATATTGCGGGCGGCACAACGTTTATGTTATAAGACAATTTCGAACGCCCGGTCCAGGATAAGCCAGGAACATTGATCAAAACCGGACGAAAACGCAATCCCCAACCCCTTGGCCTGCACGTGCGTTCCGCCCACCATCCGCAAGGAGTCTTGAATGGAACAATTCTACATTGATCTGACGCATTGGATCACCGTCACCGCGGAAAATATCTGGTCCTATATGCTCTACATTCTTCTCGCCGCCGGAATCTGGCTGACTCTCCGGACGCGCTTCATCCAGTTCCGTCACCTCGGAACGAGCTTCAAGCTCATTTTCGCCGGGTTTCTCGGGAAAAAGGGCGGGAAGGACCAGGAAGGCGACGTCTCCCCTTTCGCCGCGCTGTCGACGGCCCTTGCGGCGACGGTCGGCAACGGCAACATCGGCGGCGTGGCCACGGCCCTTTTCGTCGGCGGCCCGGGGGCCATTTTCTGGATGTGGATTTGCGGATTCGTCGGCATGGCCACCAAGTATTCCGAAGCCCTGCTCGGCGTGAAATACCGCGAGAAACACCCCGACGGCATGATCGCCGGCGGGCCCATGTACTACATCAAGAACGGCATCAAAAACCAGTCGATCGCCCGGCCTCTCGCGGCCGCCTTCGCCGTCTGCGGCGCCTTCGCCACCCTGTTCGGCACGGGCAACATGATGCAGGCCAACCAGATGGCCCTGGCCTTCCAAAGCGAATTCGGCGTGCCCAAGCTGGCCACCGGGATCGTCATCACCGTTCTCGTCGCTCTCGTCATCATCGGCGGCATCAAGCGGATCGGCGCCGTTGCCGGCAAGGTCGTCCCCGCCATGCTCATCCTCTATTTCACTCTGGGCTTCATCGTCATCATCGCCCACATCAGCGAAATCCCCAAAGCCTTCCTGCTCATTTTCGAACATGCCTTTTCTCCGTCCGCCGCCTTCGGCGGATTTGTCGGCGCATCGGTCAAAATGGCCATGCAGATCGGTTTTCGCCGCGGTCTGCTGACCAACGAGGCCGGTCTCGGCAGCGCCCCGATCGCCCACGCCGCCGCCCGGACACCCTCGCCGATGCATCAGGGTCTGATCGGCATCGGGGAAGTGTTCATCGACACCATCATCGTCTGCACCATCACGGCGCTCATCAACCTGAGCACAGGCATGTGGACCAGCGGGCTGAACGGGACGGCCATGACCGCCGCCTCCTTCTCCAGCACCATCCCCGTTCTTGGAGGTTTGGTCGTCGCCTTCTCTTCCTTCTTCTTCGGTTACACGACGCTCCTCGGCTGGTACTATTACGGCGAGCAGTGCCTGAAATACCTGTTCGGCCTCAAAGCCACGATCCCCTATCGGTTCATCTTTGTTCTTCTCGTCTTCACGGGATCGCTCATTTCCATCGAACTCGTCTTCTTCGTCGGCGATATTGCCAACGCCTTCATGGCCTTGCCCAACTTGATCGCCCTGATGGTTTTGAGCGGAACCGTGGCCGGATATTCACGGTCGTTCTTCAAGCAATATCCGAAGATCGAGGATTATCCGACGTGAGCACTCGTCCGGGGATCGTCGGCTCCGTCCGGCCTTCCCGGATCGGGTTTTTGACGGCGGAGCCGGCATCATTCCGTGCCGAGCCCGAAGCCGTCTCAGAATGAACTCAGGGTCAGACGGATCGCAGATGTCCCGCAAGGCCGCGGCGTTGCCGCTGTTCTTCGCCGTTCTTTTTCTCTCCTTCGCCGACCAGTCTCTCTTGCCCCCTCTGCTCAATCCGCTTCTCCGGGATTTCTTCGGCGGAACGGCCGATATCGTCCCCCTCGGCTGGACGGCTTTCCTCTTCACGGCGTGTTCCGCCCTGGCCATGCTGGCGGCCGGAGTCGCCGCCGACCGGAGCGCCAGAAAAAAACTTTGCATCGCGGGATGCCTGGCCGCAGGCGCGGCTTCGGTTCTTGTGGTCTTCGCTCCAAACGGTCCGGAGGGATACCGGTTCTTTCTCGCCACACGGGCTCTGGCCGGGCTTGGGGCGGGTGCGGTCGTTCCGGCGGTCTTCTCCATGACCGGGGATGCGGTCGGCCGGGCCCGCCGGGCCTCGGCCTTCGGACTCCTCTCGGCGGCCATGATCGTTGGGCGCATGGGCGGATTTCTGGCCGGCGGTCTCGTCGCACCGTCCTGGAGAACGGCCTACTTCGCCGCCGGATTGGCCAATCTGGTTCTGGCCGCAGGTCTTGTCTTTTTCCGCGAGCCCGCCCGCGGTTCGGGTGAAGACGAACTCCGCAACGCTCTTGACGCCGGAGCCGTCTATCGGTTTCGTCTGAGTCTCAAAGACATGGCGGTTCTCTGGAAAAGGCGGACCAATCTCTGGCTCGTTCTGAACTTCATCGACGTCATCCCCGGCGCCGTCATCGTCTTTCTCATCTTCAAATACATGGAAGACGTCCACAACATGGGCGCGACGGTCGTCAACGGGCTTGTCCTGGCCGTTTTTACGGCCGGGGCGGCCGGCGCCCTGGTCTTCGGCCGGCTGGGGGACATCTGGTTCCGCAGGGAGCGGCGCGCCCGGGTCTTCGTCGCCTTCGCCTGCAATATCGTCCCGATTGTCTTTATGTTCGTCTTTCTCCGGGCCGATTTCCGGCTGATCGACGGCACAACCCTGGCCGCCGCACTATCGCTTCCCGCCGTCCGGCTTCTCGGTCTGGCCGTCGCCGCCGCCGTCTTCATCAACCAGGGCGTCAATCCGAACTGGTACGGGACACTGACCGACGTCAATCTTCCGGAACATCGGGCGACCATGGTATCCTTGGCTACGGTCATGGATATGGCCGGAAACGCCATCGGCCCCCTCGCCGCGGCATTCATCGCCTCCCAAAGCGGCGTGGAGTCGGCCATGGGTTCGGTTTTGGGATTCTGGGCCCTGAACGCCTTCCTCTGGATCCCCGTGATCCTTTATGTCCGGCGGGATCTGGAGAGCGTCCGGCAAACGCTCGAAAAACGGGCGGCTGTGCTGGAGGCGGACGCAGCAACCACGTATCCTGACACACAAAGCGTCTTCCCGACATGAAAAGAATCGCCGTTCTCCTCAACCCTTCGGCCGCAGGCGGCCGGGCCCTTCGCTTGAAACCCGTCCTGGAGTCGCGGCTTTCTGAAGCGGGAGTGGTGTGTGATCTTCATGTTTCGGAAAACGAGGCCCATTTCCGAAGGTTGTCCCGGGATCTGGCGACCCGCACCGGGATTCTCGCGGCGGCCGGCGGGGATTCGGCTCTGCAAATTCTGGTCAACGAAATCATGCGTCTTGAGAAGCGGCCGGCCGTCGCTTTCATCGGTCTCGGTTCTTCGAACGACATCGGTCGCGAATTCGAAACCGAAAGCCTCGACAAAGCCTGCGCGGCTCTTCGCCGGGGACAAAGGCGGCCGATCGACCTGGGCCGCATTTCCTGTCCCGGAACAGACCCGGTCTGGTTTGTCGGCCAGGCCAACATCGGACTCGGAGCGGTCGTGAATGCGCGGATGGAGGCATGGGCAGGCCGAACCCCCCATTTGGCCCGAGCCCAGACCCCGGCCGGGATTCTGGCCGTCATGAGAGCCTTCCGGAGAAAACAGGTTCCCGTTTCCCTGTCGATTTCCGCTGACGGAGACAAAACGATTGAAGGCACCTTCACCGCGGCCGTGTTCTCGAATATTCGATATTGGGCCACGGGAAAACTCATCGCACCCGCCGCCCGGCCCGACGACGGGCTTCTCGATGCCTGCCTGATCGGAGACATGTCTTTTCTCCGGTTGGCCCGGATCGCCCGGCTGGCCGGACGCGGCGGCCACACGGAAATGCCGGATGTCCGTCTGATGACGGGCCGGCGCTTCTCCATCTCCTCGCCGGACGGATTTGAAGTTCAGACGGATGGATTGATCCTCGGCCTCGGAAATCGGACGGAGTTATTTCGCGACATCACCATCGAGGCGGTTCCCCAAGCCATCCACTTCATCGCCTGACACCGATTTTTCCGGAAGGCTGATTTTTCGGGCTTCCTGTTGAAAATCCTGCTGCCAGAGGATCAGCCCCTTGACCCCGCCGGCATCGTCCCGGACAAACTGGATCCGGATGAACGGGTCGACGGAGAAAAAAAAGGCCGGGCTTTCGACATAAAATTTTGTGGCCGTCTGTCCCGTGGGCCGGATGACCAGGTAATAGCCCTCATGGGTGACATCGAGGATGTAATCCGGCGTCACTTCGTATCGCCCGACATATTCGGTATAGACCGAGGGGTCAAGCCTGTAGAGAGGCTTCTCGACCGGCTTGAATCCGGGCCAGTCGTAGGCCGCCGAGAGCGCCCGGAAGATCTCCTCGATCAACACGAATCCGTTCGAACTGTTGGTCATGACGGCGGCGCCCTGACCCCGATAGGGATAGACAAAGAGCCAACAGGCATAACCCTCGGTTTTTCCCATCAGATGAAAGAAGATATCCTGGCCCGAACCTTCGACCATGAAACCGAAACTCCGATCACCGGATTGGGGCGAAAACAGGCCGCGGGCCGAAACGTGAGAAAGCAGATGATCCGGCTCGCCGCGGGCCGCCGCCATCAGGCGGGCGACAAACCGGATGAGATCTTCCGGGGTCGTCCACAGTCCCTTGGCCGCCGATTCGGGATAAATCCGCCATCCGCCTTCGATGAGACGCCCCTCGCGGTCGTGGCCCAGGGCCGCACGTGATTCGAGCCCGGGCGGGGGAACAATCTCGAAGGTGCTGTTTTCCATGCTCAGGGGATCGAGGACATTCTTCTTGATGAGGGCTGCGAATGATTCGCCGTGGATATCGGCAAGAAGCTGCTGCAGAATGACATAGCCGGATTCGGATTCCACCTCCACGACGGAAGGCCGCCGAGGTTCGGCCAAGGGAAGATTATTGGCGGGATGTTCGCCGTTCAGAATCTGCAGGAGGCTGGGAATCGGCCCGTCGGGAGGATATCCTGGAAAAACCTGGAGCAGAAGACCGTCGGACTGTGACAGCAGTCCCCGCAGAGTCAGGTCCGGAACGCCGGGAGGAAGACGCCACGAACGGAGATGAAGGCGGATGTCGTCGGAAAGCGCCAGGCGGTTCTCATCGACCGCCCGGAGGACGGCCGCAGCCGTCACCGGTCGGCTGAGGGCGCCCGCCTGGAACATGGTATCGGGCGTGACCGGATCGAAATTTTCTCCGTTCTTGTAACCATAGGTCCGGGACCAGGCAAGGGCGTTTTCGTCCATCACGGCGAGGGATAAACCGGGCACCCGGTAAAACCGCATCCGTGTTTCGAGGTCCATTTTTTCCGGGGTCGTGCCCTTGATGAAGACCGCATGCAGAAGTCCTTTTTCGACGTTGCGGATCCTTTTTCGCTCCAAGGATTCCTTCGTTTCGCAGGCGGCGGTAAATACCAGGAGAAAGGCCAGGGCCGGAGCGGCGGCTTGACGGGCAATCCGCCTCATTTGAGTTTTCATGGCAGAACTCATGGGTTTCTCCTTAGACATATCTGTCTTTTTAGCATACAGGAAAGACGGCCCCATCGAAAAGCCCCTGATGACTCCGCCTGAATCACCGCCGGCCGTATGGATCGGTGTGTTCGTGTCATCCATGGTATCATGGATGAACGGCAAGGACTCATGAGCAAGAAAATGGACAACCGATCGCAAATCGCCGAAACGCCCAGGAACGTCTGCCCGGCGTGCCGGAGACCGGCGGCCACCTGCCTGTGCGGGCTCATCCGTCCTTTTTTCATTCCCGTTCCTTTTGTCATCCTTATCCATCCCAGGGAGGCGCGCGAACACAAGACCGGAACCGGCCGGCTGACCCATCTCTGTCTTGAAAACTCCCGGATTCTCACCGGAGTTGATTTCACGGCCGATCCGGAAATCAACCGTCTCCTCGCCGATCCGTCCTTCGCCCCCGTCGTTCTTTTTCCGTCCCGCAATCCCGTTCCGCTCGACGATGCCTATTTCACGGACCTCCGAAATTCGGGAAAGACGCCGCTCATTTTCGTCATGGACGGGACCTGGATCGGGACCCGCAAGATGTTGAAGCTCAGCCGGAACCTGGATTCGCTGCCGAGAGTCTGTCTCATTCCCAAAGATCCGAGCCGTTTCGCCGTCAAGCATCAACCTCATCCCTGGTGTTTGTCGACGATCGAAGCCGTCCACGGCCTGATCGACCTGTTCGACCGGCGCGGACTCGTTGAGGCCGGGGGACGGCACAGGGTTCTGCTGGATGTCTTGCAGGGCCTTGTCGAAAACCAAGCCCGTTTCGCATCAGACAAGGAGGGACGGGGTTACCGGAAACGGCCCGCCAAGCCTCCCGACAAGCGATCGGTTTCTCTGAAGAACCGCCGCCGCATCCCTTTTCCCGAAGATAAATGATCAAGTCCCGAAACGCCCTAAAATTCAAATTCGACACCGAAGACGGGCAACAACCCCCACCCTGAAATGCGGCCGGGTTGCCGCTCGATGGTGTTCCAGGTCACAGCAAAGACGTTTTTCCGATTGAAGACGTTCCACAGGCTGAGATAGAGGGTGAGATTGACGCTCCGGACCGAAGCCTCTTGAAAAATGATGCGGCTTCGATTATGTTTGAAACAATCGTTTTAAATAATTCTCCGGAAAGGAGACGTCCTGTTGAAAAAAGCCGCGCCGACCTCGCTCCACACGAAAGGCTTTTGAATTTCTTTCTGGCCCTCATGGAGGGAGGCATCGCCTGGCCGGGAATCGCCAAAGCTTATCTTTACGAACCCCTGATGAAAAACAACTACGAGACGCCTTTCGTCTCCCAATTCAACGATTTTATCGCAGATCTCATGTCGAAGCTGAAAGACATCCGAATCAAGGACGGAGCCGCGGATCCGCGTCTGGTCTTCATTCAAGTCCTGAGCGCCGCGATGCTGCCGGGGCTGATGCCCCGTCTTTTTCACGGCTTCTCCGGAGCGGATTTCAACGATCCCGAGTTGAGACGCGCTTATGCCGTCGACCTTCTGGCCCGCTATTTCGAGACCTGACGGGAGGAGGCGGTCCACATGTCGAAACAAAGGAACGGAAAGCTCGAAGACGCCTCCGGATTCGTCCGGAAGCGGACGTATTACGACGCCCATCCCGACTTTACCCGCCCGCTCGACAAGATCCCCGATGACATCCGCGAGCGCGTGCTGAGGAGACTTCGCTTTCTTTACGGAGATGCGGCCTCAGGCACGATCATGCCCGAGCTGGAGCGGATTCTGCAGGTCCACCAGGCCCATAAACCACCCGAGATGCTGGAAAAAGAGAAAACCTACGATCCGCGCGAACGGTTTTCCGAGCAGGACATGATTCTGATCACCTACGGCGACATCGTCAAAGGCCCCGGAAAAACGCCCCTATCCACGCTTCATGATTTCGTCAACACCTATAACCGCGGCGCCATCAACACCCTCCACCTCCTTCCCTTTTTCCCTTACTCTTCGGACCGCGGCTTCGCCGTCGTGGATTTCAAGCAGGTCGATCCGGAACTGGGTTCCTGGGCGGACATCCGGGAGAAAAAACGCCGTTACGACCTGATGTTCGACGCCGTCCTCAACCATGTCTCTTCGCGAAGCGAGCTGTTCCGGGAGTTCCTCAACGGGAATCCCCGGTTTCGGGATTATTTCATCGCCTATGATTCTCCCGACGACCTCACTCCCGATCAGCGCAGAAAAATTTTCCGGCCCCGGACCTCGGACATCCTGACCCGATTCGAAACCCTCGGCGGCCCGAAATGGGTATGGACGACATTTTCCGAGGATCAGGTCGATCTGAATTTCCGGAATCCCGAAGTTCTGATCCAGGTTATAGACAGCATGCTTTTCTACATCCGCAACGGGGCCGACATCCTCCGCTTGGACGCCGTGACCTATATCTGGGCCGAACCCGGCACGGAAAGCGTCCACCTTCCGCAAACCCACGAAATCGTGAAGCTGCTCCGCGATGTCGTCGACAGCGTGGGATCCGGCGTGGCCCTTGTGACGGAAACCAACGTGCCTCACGAAAAAAACATCGCGTATTTCGGCGACGGCACGGACGAGGCCCACATGGTCTACAATTTCGCTCTGCCGGCCCTCGTTCTCCACACATTTTACCGGGAAGACGGCCGGGCGCTCTCCCGGTGGGCCGCCGATCTCAGGCCGCCGTCCGACACGGCGACATTCTTCAATATTCTGGACACCCACGACGGCATCGGACTCCAGGGCGCCAAGGAGATTCTTTCCCCGGAGGAGATCGCATTCATCGTCAAGACGGCGGGCGCCCGGGGCGCCTACATTTCCCATAAAATGACGGACAATCGGACCGAGGAACCCTACGAGATCAACACCACATGGTGGAGCGCCGTCAATGACGACAACGGCCGGGAAGGCTTGGCCGGGCAGGTTGGCCGCTACATCGCATCCCGCAGCATCGCCCTCGTTCTGCGGGGCGTGCCGGGCATCTACGTCCACGGTTTCATGGGTACGGCCAACGACCACGGACGGGTCAAGGAAACGGGCGTCAAGCGCGATGTGAACCGCGCCTTCATCGACAGCGAACAGGCGGCCCTCGACATGACGGATCCCGGATCCAAACTCTTTCTCATCCGGAGTGCGGCGGCGAAGCTCCATCTTCTGCGGACACGGCATCGGGCTTTCCATCCCCGGGGCGGCCAGAAGGTGCTCCATCTCTCGCCCGGCGTCTTCGCGGTCGTGCGCCTCTCGCCCGAGGGCGATGACCGGATCCTCGCCCTGACCAATGTCACGGGAAAAAAGATCCTTTTAAAAATCCCGCTCACGGACGTGGGGACGGATGCCGGAGTCTGGCTGGATCTGGTGAGTGAAACACGGCGGGAAGCCCGCGGCGGCGCCCTCGAAATCCCCCTTGAGCCTTATCAGGTCGCCTGGCTCAAACCCGAAAGATGATGACGGTCGTTCTGAAGCCGGATGTGAGCCGAGCCGAGGATTGGGAAGTCTTCAAACGAATCGATTGACAATCGGAAGCGATCCCATTTAAAGTTCTTCTCTGGAGGTCCTCATGCCTTATATCAAACCGTTTCGGGGCGTCCGCCCGCGCCGCGACATCGTCCACCTGGTGGCCGCGCCCCCCTACGACGTCCTGAGTTCGGACGAAGCCCGCGACATGGCGAAAGATAACCCCTATTCCTTTCTCCACGTCGGGAAGCCGGAAATCGACCTGCCGCCGGGAACGGATCTTTATTCCGATGCCGTGTACGCCAAGGGCAAGGAGAATTATGAACGCTTCCTGCGGGAGGGCGTCATCGCGCCCGACCCCCGGGATTGCTTTTACATCTACAAGCAGGTCTGGGGCGATCATGTCCAGACAGGTCTCGTGGCCGCGGCCTCCTGCCGTGACTATCTCGACGACATCATCAAGAAACACGAGCTCACCCGGCCGGACAAGGAAAGCGACCGGATGCGGCACATCGAAACGTTGAATGCCCAAACCGGTCCGGTCTTTCTGACCTACCGGGCGTCGGAGGCGATCGACGCGATCGTCGCCGGCGTCTTGAAAGAAAAGCCCGAATGCGATTTCGCCACGGACGACGGCGTCCGCCACATCTTCCATGTCGTCTCCGATCCCGATCTCATCGCCCGGATCCAAAAAGAGTTCGCCAACCTCGATTGTCTCTACGTCGCCGACGGACACCACCGCTCCGCGGCCGCAACCCGCATCAAGGTCAAACGGGAAAAAACCGACCCGAATCACACCGGCGAGGAAGCCTATAACTTTTTCCTGACCGTCATCTTTCCCCACAATCAGATGAAGATTCTGCCCTACAACCGCGTCGTCCGGGATCTCCATGGACTTGACGGCCAAACTTTTCTGAACCGCGTCGCCGAGAGATTCGAAATCGTCGCGGCCGGCCGCAAGACGCCGAATCGGCCCAAAGAGATCTGCATGTATCTTGACGGGACCTGGCATGTTCTCGAGGCCAAAACCGGCACATACGATGCCGCCGATCCCATCGCTTCCCTGGATGTCTCGATTCTGCAACGCAATCTTCTGGAGCCGGTTCTTGGAGTGGCCGATCCGCGGACGGACAAACGCATCGACTTCGTCGGCGGAATCCGCGGCACGGACGAGCTCGAGCGGAAAGTCGACGGAGGCGGATTCGCCGTCGCTTTCAGCCTGTTTCCGACGACCATTGAACAGCTGTTCGACGTGGCCGATTCCGGAAAGATCATGCCGCCGAAATCGACCTGGTTCGAACCCAAGCTCAAGGACGGGTTGGCTGTCCACACCATCGACGAATGAAAGACACATCCGGCGCCGAAACGCCCGCGTCGGATGTCCTCGCACGCATCCATGAAGAGGCGCGGCGCTTCTTCCGCAAAGCCAGGGGCAGCCACGGTTGGGATCACACGGAGCGTGTTGTCAATCTTTGTCTGCGGATCGGGAAAAAGGAAGGAGCCGACCTCGAGGTCCTCGCCCTGGCCGCCGTTCTTCACGATATCGGCCGCGGCGAAGAGGATCGGTCGAACGGCGCCGTCTGCCATTCCCAAAGCGGCATCATGCTGGCCCGTGGCATCCTGAAAAGACACGGCGTTCCGGAAAGGACCGCCGCCCGGGTCCTTCACTGCATCGGCACCCACCGCTTCCGGAAAAAAGCGGGCCGGCGGTCCCTGGAGGCCAAGGTGCTTTTCGACGCCGACAAGCTGGACTCGATCGGCGCGACGGGGATCGGCCGCGCTTTTCTCTTTGCCGGAGAGATCGGGGCCCGTCTCCACGACGCAAACGTCGATCCCGACCGAACGAAACCTTACACCGCGGACGACACGGCCTATCGCGAATACCTCGTCAAACTCAAGACGATCCGGGACCGGATTTTCACCCGGGAAGGCCGCCGCATCGCGGAATCGCGCCACCGTTTCATGGTTCGATTCTTCGACCGCCTGAACAGGGAAACCCAAGGCCGCGTCTAAGAGTTCCGGATATCGAGATCATTCTTTTCGATTGAATCCGTTCTTGCCGGCAAGCTCGGCACAGCGGATGCCGCGCGGGTTGAAGCATCGGTTACAGGAAATGCATGCCGACTTGGCGGCCGCCCCTTCCCTGAAATGTCTGACCAGAAAAGGATCCCGGATGAGCGGCCGGCTGAGAGAGACGAGGTCGGCCCGGCCTTCCCGGACGATCCGCTCGGCGACGGCCAGGGTGCGGATTCCCCCGAGGGCAAAGACCGGGACTTTGACGGCCCGCTTGATCTCGGCGGCGTTTTCGACAAAATAGCCCTCCTCGTCCTCGCTTCGCAGTCCCGGCTGGACTGAGCCGCGTCCCGCTTCGGCCATCCCGCCGCTGACCTCGATGCCGTCGATGCCGTCATTCTCCAGAAGGTGGGCGATCCGGACGGCGTCGCCAAGAGAAAGGCCGCCCTCCAGAAAGTCCGTCGAGTTGAGCTTGACGATCACCGGAAAATCCGAGCCGCAGGCGGCCTTGACTTCGCGGAGAATTTCAACAAGAACCCGGGCCCGGTTTTCGACCGAACCTCCCCAGACATCCGTGCGGCGGTTGGTGTGGGGCGAAAGGAAACTCGAGAGAAGATAGCCGTGGGCGGCGTGAAGCTGAACGCCGTGGAATCCGGCCCTGCGGGCCCGGACCGCGGCCGCCGTGAAGTCGGCGATCAAGATTCGGATCTCCTCGGGGGCGAGTGCGCGCGGTTCGGTCTTGGAAACCGGGTCGGGGACGGCGGAAGGCGAAACGGGGACACAGCCGCAGAGTTTCTCCTTCGTCTGGCGGCCGGCATGGGCGACTTGGAGAAACACGCGCGAGGAAAAACCCGCAACGGCATTGGGAATCCGCGACAGCCCCTCGATAAATCGATCCTCATAAACGGCCATCTGGCGCGGGCTGGCCTTTCCCGAAGGTTGGACATGGGCATGTCCGGAGATGATCAACCCGACTTCGCCCTCGGCCAACTTCTCATACAGGTCAACCTGGGCATCCGTGACAAACCCGTCATCGTCGGACAGGTAATCATGGGTGGCCGACCGGACGAAGCGGTTGGGAATTTCGAGTCCGCCGATCCGGACGGGCGAGAAGAGGATGTTTCTGTCAATGTCCATTTCGTTATGTCCTTTGGAAGGGATGGGACAACGAGAGAATCATGGTAAGGATTTCCGGATGTGTTTGTCAAATTCGTACAAACCGGACAACGGCATCCGGCAAAAATCCCTTCGGGGTTGCCGGAGAAGTCCCGATCGATTAGAATAAAGACACAACACATCGCAAAGAATCGGTCATTCGGACTTTTGTTCTTCGCCGTTCATTCGGCAATACAACAACACGGAATGGCATTCGGGAGGAATAATGTCACGTTTGATTCTCGTATCCAACAGGCTTCCCGTCACCGCGGAAAAAAAGCGGGATGCCCTTGCCTACCACCCCAGCGTCGGCGGCCTGGCGACCGGGCTCGGGTCCTTTCACAAGGGGAAAAAAGACAACATCTGGGCGGGATGGTGCGGTCTTCCGGCCGAGATTCTCAAAGGCGCGGACGACGTAAAAATGCGGGCCGATCTCCGGAGCGGTTTCGGATGCTTGGCCGTCGACCTGTCCCGCCGCGAGATCGAGACCTATTACCACGGCTTCTGCAACAAGACGATCTGGCCGCTGTTTCACGGCTTTTCGTCCTATGCGACTTTCGACAAAGCCCAGTGGGAAGCTTACAAGCGCGTCAATCTGCGCTTCCGCGACGAGCTGGCCGGGGACCTCCGCCCGGGCGACACCGTCTGGGTTCACGATTACCATCTCATGCTTCTGCCCTCCCTTCTTCGGGAGGTCCAACCGGAACTGTCCATCGGCTTTTTCCTGCACATCCCGTTTCCCGCTTCCGAGCTCTTTCTCCAGATCCCCTGGCGAAGCGAGATCCTGGAAGGTCTTCTCGGGGCGGACCTGATCGGTTTCCACACCTACGAATACGCTCATCAGTTTTTTGACACTTCACTGCGGCTGCTTGAACTCAAGCACAGTCTCGGCCGCCTCATGTACGGCAACCGGCTGATCAAGGTGGACAGTTTTCCCATGGGCATCGATTACGACCGGTGGGCGGGCGCATCCGCCCTGCCCGATGTCGGGCGGGAGATCGAAAAACTTCAAAAACGGACCCTGGGGCGGAAAGTCATCATCTCCGTCGACAGGCTCGACTACACGAAGGGCATTCTCCACCGTCTTCAGGCCTTCGATATCTTCCTGGAGAAATTCCCGCAGTACCGGGAAAAGGTCATCCTGATCCAGGTCACGGTGCCCTCCCGGACCAAGGTCGAGCAATACATGACCCTCAAAAGGAGCGTGGACGAGGCGGTCGGCCGGATAAACGGTAAACACGGCACAATCGGTTGGATGCCGATCTGGTACCTCCATCGCTCGCTGCCGTTTCCTTCGCTGTCCGCCCTTTATGCCCTGGGCGACGTCAATCTCGTCACACCCCTCAAAGACGGCATGAACCTCATCGCCAAGGAATACGTGGCCGCCAAACCGGGCAACCGCGGCGTCCTCGTTCTCAGTGAAATGGCCGGGGCCGCCCAGGAATTGGGCGAGGCCCTGATCATCAACCCCAATGATACGGAAGGCATGGCCGCGACCCTGAAGCAGGCCCTGGAGATGCCGGAGGACCATCAGGCCGAACGGATGACGGCCATGAAATCGCGTCTCAAGCGATACAGCCTCGATAAGTGGGCCGCGGATTTTCTGGCCCGGCTGTCCCAGACGAAACAGATCCAAAACGATCTCGGCGCAACACTGATCACGGATAAGACCAAAACGGAAATCCTCAAAGCCTACACGGCGGCCCGAAAACGGCTGCTTCTTCTCGACTACGACGGGACGCTTGTTCCCATCGCCGAAAGGCCGGAAAAAGCCCGTCCCGACACGGACCTCCTCGACATGCTCGAAAGACTGGTCCGTCCCAAGGACAACACCGCGGCCATCGTCAGCGGACGGACGCGTCAAGCCCTGGACGAATGGTTCCGAGGCCTGGATCTTCACCTTGTCGCGGAACACGGCGCATGGATCCGGGATCCCGCCGGAGCCTGGACGATGACGGAATCCCTGAGGTCCGATTGGAAGCCGGAGATCCGTCCCATCCTCGAGCTTTTCGTCGACAGAACACCCGGAGCCTTTATCGAGGAAAAAGAATTTTCACTCGTCTGGCATTACCGGGGCGTCCCCTCGCGCCTGGCCTCGACACGGGCCGGGGAGCTCAAGGAAGCCCTGTTCCATCTCGCTTCCGGCTTGAACCTGTCCGTCATGGAAGGCCGAAAAGTCCTCGAAATCAAAAACGCCGGAATCGACAAGGGGAGCGCGGCCGAAAGACTGCTCCATGCGGGCAACCATGATTTTATTCTTGCGGCGGGAGACGACTGGACGGACGAAGACCTCTTCGCCGTGCTGCCCGACTCCGCTTTCTCCCTCAGGGTGGGTCGGGAGCCCTCTCGGGCCCGGAACCACGTCAAGTCGGTCGAGGAATTCCGCGGCCTTCTCGAAGATCTGATAAGGAGCGAAAATGCATAATCTCGAAAGCTACCTCGGCATCGTCGGAGACGAGACGATCGCCCGGATCCACCGCCGGGCCCGGACACTCTACGACAAGCATATTCTTCATATCAATTCGAGTTTTCAGGGAGGCGGCGTGGCCGAGATTCTGTCGTCCCTCGTCCCCCTGATGAACGACGCCGGCCTGGACGCCGGATGGCGCATCCTTCACGGCAATCCGGATTTTTTCGGCATCACCAAGAAATTTCACAACGCCCTCCAGGGCGGAGCGATGAATTTTACGGAGATGAAGAAGCGCGTTTACCTGCAGACGAACCGCGACTTCTCCATCTATTCGCACTTCAATCACGACTGCCTGGTCGTTCACGACCCTCAGCCCCTGCCGCTTATCAACTTCTTCAAGAAAAACCAGCCCTGGGTTTGGCGATGCCATATCGATCTCTCCTCGCCGCATTCGCAACTGTGGGCGTTCCTGAAGACGTTCATCCTCCGCTACGATCTCGTCATCGTGTCGAGCGAAGCCTACAAAAAGGCCGACCTTCCGGTCGAACAGCGGGTCATCGCGCCGGCGATCGATCCCCTCTCAGCGAAGAACATGCCGTTGACGCCCGACACCATCGCCAAGTCTCTCAAGAAAAACGGCATCCCCACGGACAAGCCGATCATCACGCAGATCTCGCGCTTCGACAAATGGAAAAACCCGGAGGGCGTGGTCGAGATGTTCAAGATCATCCGCAAGGAAGCGGACGTCCGCCTCGTCCTCTGCGGAAGCATGGCCATGGACGATCCCGAGGGTTTTCGGATTTATGAGCGAGTCCGCAATAAGGCGCGGGCTCTCATCGAAAGCGGAGACATCATTCTGCCGACAACCGAAAACCAGATTCTGGTCAACGCTCTCCAGCGGAGTTCGGCAGTCGTCGTCCAGGCATCGCTCCGCGAGGGATTCGGCCTGACCGTGACCGAGGCCATGCTCAAGGGCCGGCCTGTCGTCGCCTCACGAATCGGCGGCATCCCTCTTCAAATCGACGACGGCGTGGACGGATTCCTGCTCGAACCCGAAGATATTCCGGGCTTCGCCGCCCGTGTCCTGGAGATTCTCCGCCTTCCCGACGGCGGCCGGGAGATCGGGGAAAACGCCAGGGAAAAAGTCCGGAGGAAATTCCTCATCACCCGCCTGCTTCTCGACTACCTGGACCTGATGAACGAGCTCCTGGCTTGACGGATCAGCCGCCCTGTGCTAATCAATCGATATTCCATGGTGCGGGGCACGACATGACGAAACTGGCCCGATTCGGCGTTTCTCTCGAGAGGGACCTTCTCGACAAGTTCGACCGTCACATCCGGCGGATGAACTATGCCAACCGGTCCGAGGCTTTCCGCGACCTCATCCGCCGGGAACTCGTGCGGAGAGAGTGGGAGGAAGGAGAGGATGTGGCCGGCGCCGTCACCATCATCTACGACCACCACCGGCGGGAGCTCGTCACAAAACTCATGGACATTCAACACGACTTCCAGAAAAACATCATCTCCACCCAGCACGTCCATCTGGACCACGACAACTGCCTGGAGATCGTCGCCGTCCGCGGAAGACCCGACGATGTCCGCCGGCTGGCCGATAGCTTGTTGTCCGTCAAGGGCGTCAAACACGGCACGCTGAGCATGTCCAGCACCGGCCGGGACATCCCCTGAGTGATCCGGCCGTCACAGCCTTCGGCTTTTAGAAAGCCTTACTCTCGGCCATAAGTGCGATCCAATAAATGAACCGTCCCCGGTTGGGGTGCTCAACAGGAAAACCAATAACACTACGGGTTTGATGACAAGCTGCCGACAGCTTGTCACGCGCCGGGCGGGTAGGCTATAGTAGGAAATGAGGAGAGACGCCCGTGATATCCGCCGCGGAAAAATGGATCGAAGAACAGGCCCGGCTGGCCAAACCGGACCGCATCTATTGGTGCGACGGCAGCGAAGGCGAGGCCTGGCGCCTCCTTGAGATCGGCTGCCATGAGGAACAGCTCAACGCCCAGCCCGTCTTCCGGGAACTCAACCACCGCAAATGGCCCAACGCCTATCTCCACCGCAGCCATCCGACCGACGTCGCCCGGACGGAACATCTGACGTTCATCTGCCACCCCGACCGGGAAACGACCGGCCCCAACAACAACTGGAAAGATCCTGATGAGGCCAAGCGCATGCTTCGCGATCTGAGCGACGGCTGCATGCGCGGACGGACCATGTACGTCCTCCCCTATATGATGGGAAACCCCGAATCGCCCTATGCCAAAGCGTGTCTCCAGATCACCGACTCCACCTATGTCGCCGTCAGCATGCGGATCATGACCCGCCTCGGCCGGGCCGCCTTCGAAAAGTTTCGCAACCGCGACGACTTTATCAAAGGGTTCCACTCCATCGGGGATCTCGATCCCGCCCGCCGCTATATCACGCACTTTCCCGAGGACAGCCTTGTCTGGAGTGTCGGCTCGGGTTACGGCGGCAATGCCCTTCTCGGTAAAAAGTGCATCTCCCTGAGGATCGCCTCCTGGCTCGGTTACAGGCAAGGCTGGCTCGCGGAGCACATGATCATCATCGGGATCGAAGATCCCAAGGGCCGAATCACCTACATCACCGCGGCCCTGCCGAGTGCCTGCGGCAAGACCAATCTGGCCATGATGGAATCCGCTCTCCCCGGTTACAGGATCTGGACTTTGGGCGATGACATCGCCTGGCTCAATATCGGTCCGGACGGAAGGCTTTGGGCCATCAATCCCGAGGCCGGCTATTTCGGCGTCGCGCCCGGAACATCGATGGGCACCAATCCCAACATGATGAGGACGCTGATCGGCGGCCGCTTCAACCCGACCTTGTTTACAAATGTCGGGTTGGACACTTCAAAAAACGAGCCTTGGTGGGAAGGTCTCAGCGCGCAGGCCCCCGACGCCATGCTCGACTGGCAGGGGCGGCCGTGGAGCCAAGATGCCGGCTTGCCCGCCGCCCATCCAAACTCCCGGTTCACCGTCTCCACGATCAACACTCCCACCCTCTCATCGGAATACGACAATCCGCAGGGTGTTCCCATCTCGGCCGTGATCTTCGGTGCCCGGCGGTCGCGGCTCATCCCTCTCGTTGTCGAGAGTTTCGATTGGGGGCACGGTGTCTTCATGGGCGCGCGCATGGGATCGGAAACGACCGCGGCGGCCACAGGGAAGGTCGGCGTCGTCCGGCGAGACCCCATGGCCATGCTGCCGTTCTGCGGCTACAATTTCGGCGACTATCTCCGGCATTGGCTGAACATGGGCCACCGGATGTCCCACCCGCCGAAGATTTTTTCCGTCAACTGGTTCCGGACGGACGAACGCGGCAAATTCATCTGGCCGGGCTTCGGGGAGAATATGCGCGTCCTCAAGTGGATTATCGACCGGGTGAGCGGCGAGGCCGGCGCCCGGGAGACGCCCATCGGTCTCGTGCCCCGTCCCAAGGATCTCGAACTCGGAGGGCTCGACCTGTCCAAGGACCGCCTCGAAGCCTTATTTGATGTCGACATGTCGCAGTGGAGAGACGAAGTCGAGGAAATCCGGAACTTCCTCTCGCCCTACCGCGGCCGCCTGCCCGGCGAAATCCGCGAAAAAACCGAACAGCTCGAACGCCGGATCCCCTGAAGGACGGGCAAGCCCGAAAAGCGGAAGCCGATCAAATTCAGGCTTTCGCGGGGCGCAGGGGGGATCCCGGAGCAAGCCGTCGGAGGGTTGAGCGGGCACGGAACGTCAGATCACGAACCCAACACGGAGTTCGAGGGCCAATCCCTCAACACGAAGAAAGCGGCTGCGGAGGGCCCCGGTCTGTTCGATGCGCAGATTCGAGACATCGCGGCTCCGTCCCAGCCCGTCGACATACATGAATCCCATCAGCCGGTAATTGACGCCGCCGCTCAAAATCAGCACGTCACCGAGCTCGACCACAAGACCCGTTCCGGCCTTCACACCCAGCCCGAAATACGTGGCGTCGCAGACCCTCACATCCCTGAGAACACCGTCCCTGACCGTGATCCAGGGCACGTGAAAACCCAGAAGAACATAGGGCCTGACGGGGAAGTTCCTGATCAGGAAGGCTTTCCCGTCGACATCCAGGGCGTTGAATACGGCCTTGCCGCCGATCCCCCGGAAGTCCGTTCTGTGGATGGATTGCGTGTAGGCGACACTCCACATTCCGGACGGCGTCATGCTGCCGAAGGCCAGCCCGAACCCCTCTTTGGGTGCAAGTTTAGGGATGTTGAAAATCCTCTGCTCGTTGCCGAGAATGAGATTGCCGTCGAATTCCCCTGCAAATGAAGTCTTCTGGGTGACGGCGCTGAAAAAAAAGCGGCCGGGCTCGGCCCGCTCATCCCGGGGAAAAGCATGGAGGGCCAATAGACAGAGGGCCGGGAGAAGGACAGCGGCGATCCGCAGATCGGATCGACCGGTTTTCCGAACTCGTGTTTGGTTCATCGCATTGCTCATTCAATCTCTTCCTAATGTTTAGTATACAGGGGGGGGAAAAAATTGAAAAGACCTCGCCGCTAAGACAAAATCGGGGAAATCGGGTATAGTAGGTCCCCAAAGAAACAGAGAGGTGCCGTCATGGCCTATACCATCAAAGACATCCTCCGGCTGGAAGTCGCGCCGGCTTTGGGTTGCACGGAGCCGGCCGCCGTCGCCCTGGGCGCCGCGGCCGCCGCGGCCCTTCTCCCCGACCGGAATATCGACTCCATCGAACTTGAGCTTGACCCCAACATTTACAAAAACGGTTTGGCCGTGGCCATCCCCGGAGCCCGCGGGGCGGCCGGAATCGATCTGGCCGCCGCCCTCGGCGCCTTCGGCGGAGATCCGTCCCGCCGCCTCCAGGCTCTCGAAACCGTAACTCCCGAAAGCCTGAAACAGGCCGAGACTTTCGTCCGCGAAGGCCGCGTTCATATCAATGTTCTGCGGGACCGCCGATCGCTTTTCGTCAAAACCCGGATTCGCAGCGGAGAGAGAACCGCCGAGTCCGAAATCTCCGATCTTCATGACAACATCGTCTCCCTTTCTCTTGACGGCCGGGTCTTATCGGACCACCCTCTGCTTGCGGCGAAAGCCCGGGAAAAATCCGACGTTCGGGAGGCGGAAGCCTGGCTGGCCGGCTTGACGCTCGAACAACTGGTCGCCCTGCTCGACGGTCTGGACGCGGATGATCTGGCTTTCCTCAAGGAAGGCATCGATTGCAACATGAAACTGGCCGAATACGGCCTGGCCTTCGGCCCAGGGCTCGGCGTGGGATTGACCCTGGAACGGCTCGTTCGAGAGGGCCTCCTCAAAAAAGACATGATCACCGCGGCCAAGATCCTGGCCTCGGCCGCGGCCGACGCCCGGATGTCCGGAGTCGAGCTTCCGGCCATGAGTTCGTCGGGAAGCGGAAACCACGGGCTGACGGCCATCCTTCCGGTGCGGGCGGTCCGGGATTACATCGCCGACGTCGACGAGACGCGGCTTCTCCGGGCCGTAGGGCTGAGTCATGTCATCACGGCCTACATCAAGGCCCACACGGGACGCCTGACCGCCGTCTGCGGGTGCTCCATCGCCGCCGGGGCCGGGGCCACGGCCGGCATTGCTTACCTTATGGGAGGAAACGTCCGCCACATCGCGGGCGCCATCAAGAACGTCGTCGGCGACCTGGCCGGCGTCATTTGCGACGGGGCCAAGGCCGGATGCGCCCTCAAGCTGGCCACCGCGGCCGGAAACGCCGTCCAGTCCGCGCTCTTCTCTCTTCACGGGCTGGATATCAAGGGCACGGACGGCATCGTCGCCCATTCGCCCGAGGACACCATGAAAAACCTGGGCGAACTTTCGACCCAAGGCATGATCGAGGCCGACCGGACCATCCTGGACATCATGATCCGCAAGCGTTTCGACGTCCCGTGAGCAAACCCAGCGGAAACGGCCGACGATGACCGAAAAACTGACACCCCGGAAGCTCAAAACCCTCGTCGGCCGGGAAATCGGACTTACCGAATGGTTCGCCGTCACCCAGGAGAGGATTGACGCCTTCGCCGCCTGCACTGAGGACAGACAGTGGATCCACATCGATGCGGAAAAGGCGGGAAAGAGCCGCCTTGGGGGGACCGTGGCTCACGGCTTCCTCCTTCTGTCTCTTCTTCCCCATTTTCTCGCCCAAACGCCCCTGTTTCAAATGACCTTCCGCATGGCCGTCAACTACGGCTTGAACCGCGTCCGATTCATCACATCGGTCCGCTCCGGCAGTCGTGTCCGGAACCGGGTTGCACTCAAGGGCCTGGAAAAACGCGGCTTTCGCAAATGCCTTCTGACCCTCGAAAACACGCTCGAACTCGAGGGCGGGAAAAAACCGGCCCTGGTCGCGGAACTTCTGGTCCTCATCGTCTTTTGATCAAATGAATTCCCGGACCGGAGTGTATACTCTATATCCGGCCGAAACACGGAGGAGAGAAATGGAAAGGAGATCGAATATGAAAAAGGTCTTTGCGATAGGAGCGGCGGCCTGTCTTCTGTGCGGCATCCCTGTCGCGGCCTCACAGGAGGCCGATCAGGCCGAAACCGGCATCGACATGATCGAGCGGGCCAGGGACATGGTGGGGAATTTTTTCGCCGGTGACGACATCTCCGCCGGGCGACACTTCGACGAGGCCATGAAGAAGGCCGCTCCGCCCGAAATGCTCAAGATGATCCGGGACGGCCTGGCCAAGCAGGTCGGCCCGTTCAAGGAGATGACAAGCACCCGCGTTGAGCGCTCCGGAGGGTACGTCATCGTTTACGTCGCCTGCATGTTCGAAAAGGCGAAGCTCGACGCCCGTGTCGTGTTCAATGCCGAGGGAGAGATCGCCGGTTTGAACTTCGTTCCCCATGTGGAATCGACGGAATACCGGACGCCGTCCTATGCCCGGCCCGAGTCGTTCCGCGAAACCGAAGTCGAGGTCGGAGACGGCGAATGGGCGCTTCCCGGAACCCTGTCCATGCCCCAGGGGACAGGTCCTTTTCCGGCCGTCGTCCTTGTGCACGGATCGGGGCCCAACGACCGTGACGAAACCATCGGCCCCAACCGGCCGTTCAAGGACATCGCCTGGGGCCTGGCCTCGCGGGGCATCGCCGTTCTCCGCTATGACAAGCGGACCAAGGTCCACGGCCAAAAAATCGTCATGAACCCCGACCTGGCCTCCCGCCTCACCGTCTTCGAGGAGACCGTGGAGGACGCCCTGGCCGCGGCCGATCTGTTGCGAAAGACGGACGGCATCGATGCCTCGCGGATCTTCATTCTCGGGCACAGTCTCGGCGGGATGCTCATTCCGAGAATCGCCGCGGCGGACGAGCGGACGGCCGGATTCATCGCCCTGGCCGGACTGACCCGGCCTCTCCCGGAGACCATGCTTCAACAGACACGGTACATTCTCGGTTTGAAGGGAACGCTCTCTGAGGAGGAAAAGAAACACCTGGCCGAGATGGAAGAACAGGTCGCCCGCATCAACGCCCTCGATCCCGTGAA
This sequence comes from Acidobacteriota bacterium, assembly GCA_033549365.1. Taxonomy (NCBI): domain Bacteria; kingdom Pseudomonadati; phylum Acidobacteriota; species Acidobacteriota bacterium. Next base: position 459,214 of record JAWSUF010000002.1, on the reverse strand, counting down.
GGACATCCCGGGAGAACGAATCATGGGCGCTTTCCCCGCCTATTGGCTCGACCTCCGCGGTTACGATCCTCCGGCCGAAATCCGCAACGATGCCCGTCCCCTGTTCATTCTCCAGGGCGGCCGCGACTACCAGGTCACAAAGCAGGATTTCGAGAATTGGAAAACCGGCCTGGAGGGACGCCGAAAAACAGCCTTCAAACTCTATCCGAAAGCCAACCATCTGTTCATGGAAGGGGAAGGCCTGATCACTCCCAACGAATACCTCTACGTCGCCGGCCACGTGGCCGAGGCGGTTATCGATGACATCGCCGATTGGATAGCCGGGCGGGTGGACTGAGTCGGATTTCGCTGGAATCCCACATCTTTTCCCTTTATAATTCCGGAGGGAGGTCCCGATGAAAAAACTCATTTTTCTTCCGATCGCGGCTTTGATTCTGGTTCCGGCCTGGCTCATCTCCGGCCGGGACAACACCGTTTCCATCGCCGCCCACGATGCCTTTTTCGATCATTTGGCTGCGTTGTGCGGGCAGGCCTTTGAAGGAAAGGTGACCGTCGGCAATGAAGGCGACCGGGCCTTTTCCGATCACAGGCTGGTCATGCACGTCTGGAAGTGTTCCAAAAACGTCCTGCACATCCCCTTCCATGTCGGGGAAGACCGGTCCCGCACCTGGATCATCACCAAAACAGGTTCCGGTCTGCAGCTCAAGCACGACCATCGCCATGAGGACGGCAGCGACGACGAAACGACGATGTACGGCGGGCACACCGTCGACGCCGGCTGGCCCAACGCCCAGGCCTTTCCGGCCGATCAGTACTCCAAGGAACTTTTCGTCAGGACCGGCATCCCGCAATCCGTCGACAACACCTGGTTTATCTACATCTATCCCGGGAAAACCTATACCTACCGCCTGACCCGCGAGGGCCGGGAATTCCGGGTCGATTTCGATCTGACCAAACCGGTTCCCCCGCCGCCTCTGCCCTGGGGATGGCAGGAAGACTGAAAAGCCTTCAGAAATCGAGCAGACTCATTTCCCGAAGAGCCAGGTAAGCGGCGCCGATCACCCCGGCCGAGTCGCCGAGAACGGCCTTGAGGAGCGGGGGCCGGCGGCCCGGAATCCCGAAGATCCGGGCTTCCATGAGCTCCGGAACACGGTCATACCAGAGGGAAATGTTGGAGACCCCCCCTCCGAGGACGATGGCCTCGAGATCCAGGACATTGACACAGTCGGCGAAAACCTCCGCCATGATCCGGCAGCTTTCCTCGAAAAGCGCCTCGGCTTTCTCATCCCCTTCTTCCCATCGCCGGACGATGTCCCGGGGATCCAAAGCATCTCCGGAGAGTTCACGGAACCGGCGGCTGTGACTCGGGCCCGAAAGATAGGCTTCGGCGCAGCCGGTCCGGCCGCAGCCGCAGGCCCGGCCGCGATAATCGACGGACATATGGCCGATCTCCCCGGCATTACCGCAAGGGCCGCGGTACAATCTGCCGTCGAGAATGAGACCCGACCCCATGCCCGTTCCCAGGATGACGGCCATGATCGATCGATACCGGTCCCGGCATTGGGCATAATATTCGGCCAGGGCCAGGCAGTTGGCGTCGTTCTCGACGACAAGCGGAACACCCATCCGGCTTTTCAACAGGCTGATCAGGCCGGGATTTTCATAAAGCGGCGTATGGGGCGCTCCATACATGATGTCGTCGCCGGGATGATAGGTGCCCGGGGTTCCGATCCCCACCGCTTCATAGGCTTTGCCCTCGGCGACGGCATCGACCATCTTCAGAATATTTGTCACCACCCGGTCTTTTCCGAAATGGGGCTCCGAGGGGATTCTGCGCCGGTCCAAGACCTTCCGGGTCTCATCGACGAGGCAGGCTTCGACCTTGGTTCCTCCGAGGTCGATTCCGACGGCATATCGTGTCATGGATCCCTCCGGGCTATTTGATTCGCTGATCGCACTTGATCGTTTCCACTCTTCGGGTTCGGGGGGATGTTATTTTAGAACAATCTTCAACCCGTCGCAATCCGTTCGGCGGGGCCTTCGTTCGCTGTTGATTCTTTCGCCGATTGCGTAGACAATAGCCCTGCGACATTTACTCAGGGAAAGGATGTCCCATGTCCGGAAATTTTCGCTTCGCAACCTGCGTCCTTCTCGCCCTCCTGGCGGCCAATACCGCCGCGACGGCCGGCCAAACGGGAGAAATCCAGGGCCGCGTCGTCGAAGACGCCGGGCACCCGCTGCCCGGCGTCGAGGTCACCGCTTCAAGTCCGAACCTCCAGGGATCCCGTTCGGTCGTATCCGGCCGGTCCGGCGATTTCCGGCTGCCTCTTCTTCCCGTCGGCGCCTACACGCTGACGTACCGGCTCGAAGGATTCGACACGCTCATCCAAAAGGACGTCATCGTCCGGCTGGGCGCCGTGACCAGCCTGAAAGCCGTTCTGGCTTACTCCGAAACCCGCAAGGACATCGTCGTCACGGCGGCCCCGCCCCTGATCGATAAAACGTCCTCGGACACCAGCTATTCCATCACCCGGCGGGATATCGAACGGCTCCCGGCGCAAAACAGAACGGTCATCGACGCCATCAAGCATGCCCCCGGGGCCATGGGCATCCGCTACAACACGCGGCGCGGCCGGGCGATCGAAGGGCAGCCGAGTTTCCGGGGCGAAGGCGAGGAAGGCAACACCTGGATCATCGACGGGCTGGCCATAAGCGGCGTCCGGCTCCGCAATTCGGGCGTTCCCCTCAACATGGACGCCGTCGAGGAAATCCAGGTCATCTCCGATCCCTTCAGCCCGGAATACGCCTCGGCCTTCGGCGGCATCATCAACATGGTCACCAAAAGCGGCGGCAACGACTGGCGGGGCGACCTGGCCCTCGTCTTCACGGACAAATCCCTCCAGGCCGGACGGCGGGAGCAGTTGTCCGTTTTCAGCGAGCCGGACCGCTTCTCGAACGCCAACATGTACGCCAATGCAGGCGGACCGATCGTTCGGGACAAGCTGTGGCTTTTTCTCTCGAACAACTCCTACACCAACATCGAGGAAACGCGCGACGGAATCTACGACTATCTCTTCATTCCCGAGGGGCGTCTTTCGACAACAACGAACAACCTGTTCTCCAAGCTGACCTTTTCCCCGGCGAGCGGCCACACCGTTTCCCTGACCTCGGCTTTCAACACCACCCTCAGGCATAAAGGCGGAACAGGCGTTCCGGAACTTTTCGACGTCAAAACTTTTTCCGATCTCGTCCTCCGCCTGAACACCAAGAGCATTCTGTCTCCGACGACGTTCGTCGAGGCCGGCCTGGGCCGTGTCCGCCGCAACACCAAGACCGAACCCGAAGACAGAGATCTCGGGCCGGCCCAATACTTTGTCGAAGACCTGGCCCGGAATCTCAACAACTCCTACGGCCGCGTCATCGACAACGAGCGCCGCACCGACGCGAACGTCCGCCTGACACACCATGCGGAGACTGAGACATTCGGCCGCCATGAGCTGAGCCTGGGCCTGGAATATTACGATTTTTCCTCGCGCTTCGCCGTGGATTTCACGGGGCAGGCCCAGGATCTCTTTCCGGGAAACGGCTTCGACGCCGGTACGAAATACTATTTTCTCTCCCGGCGGGAAGGGTTCGTCGTTCCCAGTTTTTTCTATGAGTACGGCCCGGTCGATCTCGTGAACTCAGCCCGCGGATTGGGATTTTTCTTCAAGGACAAGGTTACGGCGGGACGCTTCACGGTGATGGCCGGCGTCCGTTCCCAGACCCAGCTCTGCCGGGATCATAACGGCGAAAAACTCTGGTCATGGGGTTTCAGCGATTTCCTTTCGCCGCGGTTCACCCTGGCCGCCGATCTGACGGGAGACGGCGTCAATGTTCTGAAAATCGGTTGGGGCCGTTTTTCCGACCTTATCACCACGATGCCGCTGGGCATTCTGAATTCGGGCGCCGGGCTGAGTTTCCGCACCTACCGCTGGAAAGGCGGAATGAACCCGACCGACGCCGAACTTCATCATCCGGACAACTGGGTTTTCGAACATGAACAGAGAAGCCAGCCCTTCGAAATCGCCTCCGGCATCCGCCCCAACGTTCTGTCCCGAATTCTCGTGGAGTTCGCCCGCCGTCTCGGCCGGGATTGGGCGGTCAAAGCCCGCTATGTCCGGGCCAAGGCGGACAATCTTCTCGAGGTTCTGGCCGTCTTCGACATTTCCACCGGCTACAAATTCCTCTTCGACAACTTCGAACACAAGAGGCGCGATTACCGGGGCCTTGAACTTGAAGTCACGGGCCGCATCCGCGACCGGTTCTTTCTGAGCGCCTCCTACACGCATGCTCTGGCCCGGGGGACAAATCCCGGACAGATGGAGACGGGCGCCTGGGACCAGGAGGAAGGCAACACCAATTACCTCGGCTTTTTCGGCAACCATCTCTTCGTTCCGCCTCTGCCGGGACTCGAGGAGTTCAGGGACTATGTCGCACGCAACCTCGGCGGACTCGGCGGCCGGGGCATCGGAGACGAGGGCTGGTACGGACGGCTTCCCTATTCCGTCGACCACAACGTCAAGGTCCATGCGGCCTGGGCCGCACCGTTCGGGATCCGGACCTCGGCCGCCTTTGAATTTCTGTCGGGCTATCCCTGGGAAAAACTCGGCTATGTGCCCTTTTTCGGGATCTATATGTCCTTTCCCGAGGGACGGGGAACCCGGACCACACCCGCCCACGCCTATCTGGACCTCGGACTCGAAAAAGCCTTCCGGATCGCCCGGTCGCGGGACGAGGCCGGCCCGGATTTTCACGTCCGGCTCGATCTCCTCAACGTTCTTGACAGCCAGAGACCCCTTTCATTTATCAAACAGGACATCCCGATTTTCGGACAGATCTGGAGCCGCCAGCAACCCCGCCAGGCCCGGTTGACTCTCCGTATGAACTGGTGATTATACCGGGTTCCTGCAGATAGATCCGTCTGGGCCGATGATGTATAATGTTTCACGAGGTGGAGATTATGAGATATTTCGGATATGCGCTTTTGGCCCTGGCCGTTGTTTTTCCGTCCGCCGTGGGCATGTCGGGTCAAAGCCACTCGGCTGTGGAAACCGACCCGGTCTTCATCCGGGTCACGGTCTATCCCACCGCAAGCCTTTCCCGATATGACTACAACAATGACATCGATCTTTATGAAATCCGTCCCTACATCGAGGTCCGGGCGGGATCCGCAAACGGAATCGTGATCAGCGACGCCCAAGTGACCTTCTCCGGAACGGAGCTGGAATTCAAGGACGGCCAATATCTCGCCCGCATTCCCGTGAAACGGGAAGCGCTTCCGAAAAACTTTTCCATCCGGATCGCAGCGCCCGAGCGCCGAATCATAGAAAAAACACTTCCCCTCCCCGGCTGGCTGATTCTCGAATCCCCGCGGCCGGACATCATCGAATCCGGATGGGATCTCGAGGTGCGTTGGATGTCGACCGGGACATGCGGACCGGTCAATCTCCGCGCCTACGATTTCAAAAGCGATCGGTTTCAGTTCAACCTCGACGATGTCGAGGCCGAAATCGTGGTCATTCCCGTGGACACCATCCCGCCATCGACAATCGTCCGCCTCTTTGTCATCACATCATGGATCTCCAAGCGTTTCGTTGACGATCCGGGCGCGGCCCGGGGTTCCGAGATCAACGTCATCCCCTGGTCTCAAGTGTTTTTCCGGACAAAATGACCATAAAACGCGTCTCCTCACGAACGGCGGCGATTGTTGTCCTCTCGGTGTTCTCCGCACTCGCCTCGGCCCATCCCACAGCCGCCGCTCAAACGGCTCTCGAAGGCCCCGACACCCTGCGAAGCATCGCTCCCAATGTCTATCTCGATTGTCCTCCCCGCGTCTGTGACCGCGATTACATCCGGACCGAAATCATGTTCGTCAACTATGTCCGGGACCGCGAGAACGCCGACGTCCATATTCTCATCACGACCCAACAGACGGGAAGCGGCGGCACGGAGTACACGCTGGCCTTCATCGGTCTCAAAAAATACAGGGGGCGGGACGCCACCCTGAAAAGCTTCTCCGGACCGGACGATTCTCCGGATCAAGTGAGGAAAGGGCTCGTCAACACCCTCAAAAAAGGTCTGGTCCCCTATCTCTACGACACGCCGCTCTCGGAGTTCATCTCCGTGTCCTATGCCCGGACGGAAACCGCAAAAACCGACCAGGTCATCGACCCCTGGAATTACTGGACCTTCAGCACCGGGTTGCGCGGCAACTACGATAAAGAGGACCTCTATCGCCGATACTCCTACAACATCTCACTTTCGGCCAACCGGACGACCGAAGCCTCCAAATTCAGTCTGTGGGCCAACGGCAACTTCAACGACCGCCGCTACATCGTGGAGGACGACGAAGAAATCATCAGCCGGACCGCCCGCAAGACCCTGTTTTCACGATATGTCAAAAGCCTCGGGCCGCATTGGTCGGCGGGCCTGTCTTCTCATTTCTATTCATCGACGTTCGACAACGCCGATCTCTACAGCAGCCTGGGCCCGGCGATCGAGTTCAATGTTTTTCCCTACGACCAATCCACCCGGCGGGAACTCCGCATTCAATACCGGATCAGTCTGGCCCATCGAAAGTACATCGAAGAAACCGTTTTCGAAAAGTTGCAGGAAACCCTTCTCAGCCAGAGCTTGAGCGTGATCTTCGAGCTCAAGGAACCGTGGGGCGGTATCGGCCTCCAGCTGGAGGGCTCGAACTTCTTTCACGACTTCGGTAAGAACAACCTTAAGATTGAAACCGGGATTTCGGCCCGCGTCTTCAAAGGCTTTTCCTTTTCGGTCGATGCCGAGTATTCGCGGGTCCGCGACCAGCTGTCCCTGCCGAGAGCGGGAGCCTCGCGCGAAGATATTCTCCTGGAATTGAAGCGTCTGGCGACAAACTACCAGCTGCAGTTGCGGATGGGGCTGAATTTCCGTTTCGGGTCCATCTTCAGCAACGTCGTCAATCCCCGCTTCGGCAACATGTAGGATTCCGGCCGGGGCCGGCGTCCGGCTCACGGCCCGTTCTTTTCCTCCCGAACCCGGGTCACGGTTTCTTTGACGGTGGCGATCAAGGCTTCGGGCTCGATCGGTTTCGACACATAGGCGTCCATGCCCGATCCGAGAAAACGCTCCTTATCGCCTTTCATGGCATGTGCGGTGAGCGCGATGATGGGAATATGGCGCCCGGTCTGCTGTTCCTTGAGCCTGATGGTTTCGGCGGCCGTGAGCCCGTCCATGTGGGGCATCTGAATATCCATCAGGACGACGTCAAAGAGTCCTTTTTCCAGGGCGTCTAAAACCTGCTCGCCGTTCTCGACTTCGCGGATCTCGTGCCCTTCCCGTTCCAGGATATATCGAGCGACTTTGCGATTGATGAGGTTGTCTTCAGCAATCAGGACGCGGTAGGAATCCCGGAGATCCGACGCCAAGGGGGATGCGGCGGCCTGAGCGGCTTCATCGCGCAATTTTCTCAACGATTGGAAGAGATGATCCGGACGGACGGGCTTGATGACGAAGGACGGAACCCCAAGCCGTTTCCAGGGCACGGCATCCCCCAGGCTGTCTTCGGAGCCGAGCATCATGATGGACCTCGCGGCGGCGTCCGGGTTCTGCTTCAGCCAGTTCTGGAGATAAACCGCGCTCATATCGGGCAGATAGGCGTCGATCAGGACGACATGGGGAGGCGTCCCGCTCCGGGAGGCTTCGTCCAAGAGGGACACGGCCGCATCCCCGCCGGATGCCTCGATGGGAAGCCCTCCCCAGGTCCGGACAAGGCTGCTCAAAACGGCCCGTGATTTTGCGTTGTCGTCGACGATGAGAACCCGCGCCGCCGACAGTGAGGGAATCACCGGTTTTTCCACGGCGGCCGGATCGGAGGACCGTCCCGCCCGGATCGTGAAGCGGAACGTGCTGCCGCGGCCTTCCTCGCTTTCCGCGCGGATGTCCCCGCCCATGGCCCGGACGAGGCGCGAGGAAATCGAAAGGCCGAGACCGGTTCCCCCGTAAAGCCGCGTCATGGAGCCGTCGCTCTGGATGAAGGCATCGAAAATCGTTTCCAGTTTGTCCTTGGGAATCCCGATCCCCGTATCCCGAACGGCGAACTCCAGAAGGGTTTCGGATTCGGTTTCTTCGACGTTTCGAACGGAAACGGCGATTTCACCGCGGCTTGTGAATTTGATGGCGTTGCCGATCAGATTGACGAGAACCTGCCGCAGCCGGACGGGATCCCCAATGACCTCAACAGCCGATTCAGGGGGGATCTCGCAAATGAGCTCGATTTTCTTGCGATGGGCCTGAGAGGCGAGGATGGCCGCGGCGTCGAACACGACGTCCGAAAGAGAGAAGGGGATGCGCTCGATCTCCAGCTTGTTGGCCTCGATTTTGGAAATGTCGAGAAGGTCGTTGATGAGGCTCATCAGGGATTGTGCGGAATTCCGGATGGCCTTGAGGTATTCCTTCTGGTCGGGCGTCAAGGACGTCCCGAGGATGAGTTCGGTCATGCCCAGGATTCCGTTCATGGGCGTCCGGATTTCATGGCTGATATTGGCCAGAAATTCGCTTTTCACCTTGTCGGCTTCCTGGGCCTTTGTTTTGGCCTCGACAAGCTCCGTCACATCGATAAAGTTCAGAATCATCCCGGCATACCGGTCCTGATAATAGATGGGCTGCAGCCTCAGAATCAAAACGGCGCCCCGGAGGGTGATCTGCATTTCGACAGCCGCTGATCCGGGCTCGGCTTTGAATCGAGCCAAGTGGGCATCGAGAGAGGGCGCTTCGACGGAGTCGAGAAATTTCCGGACGGGCGAGTCGAGAACGGCGTCCTTGTCCAATCGGAATAAGTCAAGCAGATAGGCGTTGGCCTCGAGGATGCGGTCGTCCTCCCCGGCATAGGCGATCCCTTCGCGCATGCCGGAGATCATGGTCGAAAACTTGGTCATTTCCCGCTTGAGACCCTCAAGGGCGGCCCGGTTCAATGTGATATCCCGATCAACGCCACGGTAACCCAGAAGCCGTCCCTGGGCATCCATGACCGGAACACCGTTCATTTGCATCAGCACCAGGCTGCCGTCCGTCGCGATTTTCCAGCCTTCCAGATTCCGGAGAGGCTGCCGAAGAGCGAACAACTCTTTGAAAACAGACCGCATGCGGGCGGCGTCTTCGCCGTGCATCAGATCAAAGGGGGTTTTTCCCAGGACCTCCTCGGGGCTGAATCCCAGGATCTGTTCAACGCGGCCGGAGGAGAAGGTGTAGGCCGCATCGGCGTCTATTTCCCAGATCCAATCGGCCGAACTCAAGGCGATGTCTCTGAAGCGCTCCCGGGAAGCCGTCAAATCGGCGACAATCTTCTTATGATGCGAGATGTCGTGGTAGATGCAGAGAGAGGCGATGTATTTCGAATCGATCATGACCGGAGAGGCCAGAAGGGAGACCTCGATAAGGGATCCGTCTTTTCTTCGCCGGACGGTCTCGATGGTCGCTTTCTTTCCCCCGCTCGTTTCCCGGGTGATGTTCCGGGCACCCTCCTCATACCCCGTAGGAACGATCAACTCGTCGACTTCCCGGCCGATGATTTCTTTCTCGTTATAGCCGAAAAGATTGATAAATTCCCTGTTGACGCGGAGAACGCGGCCGGAGGCGTCCGCAACCAGGATCGCTTCCATGGCGTTTTCAAAAAGGCGGTCGAAAAACAGGTTCGCCTGCAGATTCGCAGGTTGTTCCATTTCGTCTCTCATCTATCTTCCGCAGTGCCGGGTCGAACGAAACATCCCTTCTCCGTCAGCTCTTCAGGTCATTATAAGCGCAATCCGCCGATGGATTCAATCGGACAGCGTGCGGGTGGCGATGACATCGGCACCCGTGCCCGAGACATCCCGGAGAAGAATGTCGCCGCGGCGGACCGGCGGCCTGGGACGGAGGCGGCCGATTTCCTCCAGGATGGGATGGATCATGGCTCTCGGCACGGGAGCGCTCAGGCGCACCGAAACCATCCGATCGACCGTTCCCGCCAGGGGAACCGATGTCGCCAGGTTGCGCTTCGGATGAAGAATTTCCTCCCGGGCGAAATCGATGCCCTTGTCGCATTGGTGTCCCTGAATGTCCAGATCCCGGCCGTCTCTCCGCACCTCAAGTTCACAGCCTACCGGACAGAGAACACACGTCAGTCTGTCAATCACCACACCAAACCTCTACGTCCTCTTCAACGGACCCGGGAAGGCCGATTTTGGCCATTTCCGACGGGAGAAGTCTCGGATAAGTTTTCCGCCGGTAGATCCGTCCCGTCGTCCGGCCGCGAAGGCCGACTCGCTCATTCCTCCGCGGCCGATCGGGCCGAAAATTCAACTCAACATCCGCGGCACCGAATCTCAGGATCTGGGGAACGACATACCGAATGCCGGGACCCGGATGCACCCGGAACTCTCCGTCGCCGGCCGAGCGGGAATCGGCTTGCCGGTTCGCGGCGAAGCCGGCCGCCGCGGCGCCCGCCTTCAGGCCTTCGAAAGAGGCCCAGTCGGCGACATCATGAATATGAAGAACGTTCCCGCAGGAGAAAATGCCGGGAATCGAAGTCATGAACCGTTCATCGACTTCGGCGCCGCCGGTCAACGGAGAGAGGGCGACGCCGGCCCGTTTGGCCAGTTCGTTTTCCGGAATGAGCCCGACGGAAAGAAGAAGCGTGTCGCAGGCGACCGTTCGCTCGGATCCGGCGATGGGGCGAAGATCGGGATCGACACGGGCGACGACGACGGATTCCAGACGGTTTTTTCCCCGGATTTCAACGATTGTGGACGAAAGCTCAAGCGGAATTCCGAAATCGCCGAGGCATTGGCGGACATTTCGTTCAAGGCCGTTCGGCCAGGGCAGGATTTCGAAAACGCCCTTGACCGCCATACCCTCGAAGGTCAGACGCCGGGCCATGATGAGCCCGATATCGCCCGAACCGAGAATCACGGCTTCCCGTCCGATTCGGATGTTTTGAAGATTGACGAGGTTCTGGGCGCATCCGGCGGTGAAGATTCCGGCCGGACGCATTCCCGGAATTTCGATCATCTCCCTCGTTCGTTCCCGGCAGCCCATGGCCAGGACGACCGCTCCGGCCCGGAGAATTCGGTATCCGGAGCGGGCGTTGACCTTTAAGATCCGGTCTCCCGTAAGATCCAGAACCATAGCCCCCGTCTCAAACCGGACACCGGCTTGGACGGCCTCTTCGGCCAGGCGTTCGGCATATTCGGGGCCCGAAATCGTCTCCTCGTAGAGAAAAAGGCCGAAGCCGTCGTGAATGCACTGGTTGAGGATTCCGCCCGGGTTTCTGTCCCTTTCGATGACGCAGACGTCGTCCGCACCGGCCCGGCGGGCTCCGATGGCCGCCGCCAATCCGGCCGGGCCCGCTCCAATGACGACGACGCCGCGCTCCTCGACGGGAACGCTCCGGCCGTCCGTTCCGGTCATGGCTTGATCCTCCCCGGAAAAAGTTCGGAACCCGGACCGCGTTTGGAAATTATTTCCAGCGGAACATTCCGTCGTTGAAGGATCTCCACCAGGCGAGGCGTGCAGAACCCTCCCTGGCAGCGTCCCATTCCGCAACGGGTCCTTCTCTTGATGCCGTCCAGGGTTCGAACGCCGAAAGGATTGTCGAGAGCGGCCTCGACTTCGGCCCGGGTGACATGCTCGCAGCGGCAGACCATCTCGCCCCAATCGCCGTCGGCGGCGACAAGATCCCGGCGCTCCGGGTCGGCCCGTTCGGCGAACCGGAGCGGCGCGGGGACGACCGGGTCGAAATCCTCCCTTCGGGGCCGCGCTTCACGCCCGCTGATGATCTCGCCCACCCAGGCCGCAATGGCCGGAGCCGCCGTCAGACCGGGGGATTCGATGCCGATGAGATTGATCCAGCCCGGCCGCACCTCGCTTTCTTCAAAAACGAAATCGGCGAATTTCGGCCGACCGTCGGGCGTGGCGATCCGCGGCCGAAGCCCCGAATAACTGCGGATGAAAGAATGCTCCGCGAGCGCCGGAACAAGCTTGAAGGCTTCGGCCTTGAGCCGGTCCATGACGGCCCGCGTGGTGGCCGTATCGCCGCAATCTTCGACCGGTTCGGAACTCGGGCCGAGAAGGATGTTGCCGTCCAGAGTCGGCGTGATGTGGACGCCGAGAAACGAATCGTCCCGGGGCGGAACCGGGTAGACGGGCCGGGACAGAACCGCGGCGGCGGCTTTGTCGGATACGAGGTACTCGCCGCGATAGGGTTTCAGGACGAAATCCGTGATTCCGGCCAGAGCCGCGACCTCGGCGGAAAACAGGCCGGCACTGTTGACGACCCAGCGTGTCCGGATCTTGCCTCGGGGCGTGGTCAGCTCAAAGCCCTCCGCGAGGACATCCACGCCCGTGACGGCGGTTTCAAGAAGAACATCCGCTCCGTTGCGCAAGGCGCATTCGGCCAGCGCCGTCGTGAAGGCATAAGGGGAAATGATCCCGGTCCAGGGCGATAGAAGAGCCCATTTTCCCCGAACATGGGGTTCGATGCGTCCGATGTCGCGTTCACCGATGATTTCAAGTCCGGGCGTCCCGTTCCCGCGGCCCTGAGCCAGAAGCTCTTCAAGGCGGAGAAGATCGGCGTCGTCGAAGGCCACAACCAGCTTTCCGGTTTTCCGGTGCGGCACGCCGAGTTCGGCGGCCAGTTCGTAGATCCGTCCGAGCCCGGCGGCGTTGGCCGCGGCCTTGAGCGTCCCGGGGGGAAGGTTGAACCCGGCGTGGATGACGCCGCTGTTGGCTTTGCTCATCCCTTCGGCCAGATCGGACTCCTTTTCAAGAAGGAGAACCCGGAGCTCGAAGCGGGAAAGCTCCCGGAGAACGGCGCAGCCGACGACGCCGCCTCCGATCACGGCGATATCGAAAGTCCGGCCCGAAAGAGCGGAGAAGTCAGGGGAAATCGATGGCATCGTCGAATCCGAAATTCAAGGATGCCATCATACCAGAGGGGCGGACGGAATGCCAGGCGGAGAGTCAATACCGGCCGGTGCTGCCGAAACCGTCTTCGCCGCGTGAGGTCACATCGAGTTCGTCCATTTCAACGACCTCGGGGGCGGCCACGGCCTGAACGAGCATTTGGGCGATTTTCATGCCTTTTCGGATCTCGAAGGACTCCCGGCCCAGGTTGGCAAGAACGACACGGACCTCGCCGCGATATCCGGCGTCGACGACTCCGGCCAGACGGTGAACCCCCTGGAGGGATATCCCGCTTTTGTCCCAGATCAGTCCGACATGTCCGGCGGGAACGGCGACTTGGATTCCGGTCGATATGGGCCGGATCTCGCCGGGCGCCAACAGTCCGTCCTCGACGGCGAAAAGGTCCAGGCCGGCATCGCCGGGGTGTCCGCGAACCGGCAATTTGGCGTCGGGGTGAATGCGTTTCACGGCCAGCTTCATGATTCCACTCCTTCAATGCGAACTTCCGGGAAAAACGAGCGGAGCATCTCCGCGGCGAAAAGCATTTCTTCCCGCGGAAACGGGCGGACATCCAGAAAGGCGGGATCGAGGGTGTTGCGGGGAACGAAGGCCTGGAGCTGAAAGACCCCGGGTCCGCCCAGCCACTCTCCGATCCGAAGCATGTCTTCGCGTCCGAGCAGGCCCGGAACATAGGTCGTCCGAAAAACGAACGGAAGACCGGATGACCGGAGGACGGCGGCACTGCGGGCCATGTCGCCGGGATCGGCGGCCGCCCGCACCGTCCGGGCATATTTCTCCGGCGGAGCTTTGACGTCGAGCGCCGCCTGATCGACAAGCCCGGCTTCGACGATGTTTTCCAGCCGGGCGGGAAAAGAGCCGTTCGTGTCGATCTTGACAAGAAGGTTGCGGTCCTTGATGACCCGGATCAGGGTTTCGATATCCTCATGAAGCAGGGGCTCTCCGCCCGAAAGACAGATGCCCTCAAGCCAGTCCCGTCTCCCGTCGAGATAGGACAGGAAAAAATCCATGGGCATCGTTTCGAGAGTCTCGGGTTTGAGCACGAGATCGGCGTTATGGCAGAACGGGCAGCGGAAATTGCAGCCGCCGACAAAAACGGTCGATGAGATATGGCCGGGAAAGTCCTTGGAGGAAAACTTTTCTAAGCCCTTGATTTCAGCCACGCGTCGTACTCCTCGGGATTGGTGACCACGGCCGGCGGCCGTCCCTCCTCCAAGGCGACAAGCGTGGGCAGGATCACGGCGCCCGACGCATCCCGCCGGATCTCGCGGATGAATTCGCGGATCCGGGTTTTCCCCTCGGGGCGGGTCAGGTCGTACTCCGCGTAGGATGCGCCGTTCTCTTTGAGATGGCTCTTCAACGCCTCGCATTTCTCGCAATTCGGATAGGTAAACATCAGAAGTTCCACGGCATCCTCCTCAAACGATTTCCGCAAACGGCGTCCGGTCCTTGAACTCCTGCTGTTTGCCGTCGTTCCAGGTCTTGACGGGCCTCATATAGCCGACGATGCGGGAGTAGACTTCGGTCGAGGCCCCGCAATCGGGACAGGCCTCATGCCGGCCGCGGATATAACCGTGGTCGAGGCAAACGCTGAAGGTCGGCGTGATGGAAAAATAGGGCAGGCGGGTTTCGGAGATCTTCCGGACGAGCTTGCGGCAGGTGTCCGCATCGATGGCTTCCGGCAGAAAGGCGTGGAAGATCGTTCCGCCCGTATAGAGAGGCTGGATGTCGGTCTGATGGCGGATGGCGTCGAAGACATCCCGGGTGGCGTCGACGTTGAGCTGGGTCGAGTTGGTGAGATACGGGTATTTATCCGTCCCCGAGGTGATGATCCGCGGGTATTTTTCCCGGTCGAGCCGGGCCAGCCTGTATGCGGTCGATTCCGCCGGCGTCGCTTCAAGATTGTAGAGATGCCCGGTGTGTTCCTGGAATTCGGTGAGAACGCCGCGCATGAAATTCAGGGTGTCGACGGCCAGCTCCTTGCCCTCGGGCGTTGAGATCCCCCGCCCGATGAGGTTGAGACAGGCCTCGTGCATGCCGCAGACGCCGATCGTCGAAAAATGGTTGTCGAAGTGCCCGAGATAAGCCCGCGTGTAGGGCATGATGCCGCGCGCCAGCATGCCGTTCACGATGTCGCGCTTGGTTTCCAGGGCTTCCCGGCCCAGGAGCATGAGTTCCCGGATGCGGGCCTGGAAGGTCTCGCGGCTGTCGGCTTCGTAGGCGGCCCGGTTGAGATTGATGGTGACGACGCCGATCGATCCCGTGGAATCACCGGGACCCCAGATACTGCCGGGACGGCGCATGAGCTCTCTCTGATCGAGGTTGAGGCGGCAGCACATGGCCCGGATGTCGCCGGGATTCATGTCGGTCCCGATGTAATTCTGGAAATAGGGAATCCCGTACTTGGCCGTGGCTTCGAAGAGAAGCCGGGCGTTCGGAGAATCCCAATCGAAATCCTTGGTCAGGTTGTAGGTCGGGATCGGAAAGGTGAAGACGCGGCCTTTCTGGTCGCCCTCGATCATGAGCTCCAGGAAGGCCCGGTTGATCCAGTCCGCCTCCTCCTGGCAATCGCCGTAGAGGAAATCGAGCGTCCGGCCGCCGACGATAACCTTTTTGTTCTTCATGTCCTCGGGAATCGTCCAGTCGAAGGTCAGGTTGGAGAAGGGCGTCTGCCATCCCCAGCGCGAGGGCACGTTGAGACCGAAGATAAGCTTCTGGATGTCCTGTTTGACCTGTTCGCAGGTCAGGCCGTCGTTCCGGACGAAAGGCGCAAGAAGAGTGTCGACGCTCGAGAAGGCCTGGGCGCCGGCGAATTCCCCCTGCATGGTGCCGATGAAATTGACCATGTGGAGGGTCGCCGTCTCGAGATGCCGGGCGGGAGACGAATGGACCTGGTTGGGGACGTGACCGAAACCTTTCTTGAGCAGCGTTTCCAGCGACCAGCCGGCGCAGTAGCCGACGATCGGATAGGAGAGGTCGTGGAGATGGAAATCGCCTTCGGTGTGGGCTTTGCGGACCTGCTCGGTGTAGAGGTGATTGAGGGCGAAATTCGAAAGCACCTCGCCGGAAACACGGGCGTTGAGCCCTGAAAAGCTCATCGTCCCTTCGTTGCTGTTTTCCCGGATTTTCCAGTCGGCGTCGTTGATGTAGTCCTTGATCAGGCGCTCGAGGTTGATTCCGGTCTTGCGGGCTTCACGAATCCCTTTGTGCTTTTCCCGATAGAGGATATAGGACTTGGCCACCTCAAGATAGCCCTGTTTCATCAGGACCATTTCCACGATGTCCTGGATCTGCTCGACGGAGGGCACCGTGTAGCCGCCGAATTTTTCGTCCAGGACGAAACCGACGATATCGGAAACCGTCCGGGCCTCCGCGGGGTCGGTGATGCCGTTGGACTCCATGGCCTTCCGAATGGCGTGGGTGATCTTATCCTGAGCGAAATCGACGATCGCCCCGTCTCTTTTCTTAATGCGTGCAATCGAACAGACCATGGTGATTTCTCCTTCTTCCGTCAGGTTTCCCACATCTTGTGCCTTAAAGTATCATAAAGCACAAAATATTGTAGATTGAATGATAGATATATATACCCCGAATTCGGGTTTGTCAACAGTTTTTCAGGATATTTTTATGATTTGTTGATTTTTCTTAATCTCGCCGGTTTTTGCCGGTCCCTAAACATCCAGGCCGAGAGTGCGGAGTTCTGCGGCCAAGTCGGTTTGCGGGGTATAGAGAACCCCTTTGAGGCCGGCCTCGACGGCGCCTCGAACGTTGGCCTCCATGTCGTCGATAAAGAGGCATGAGGACGGGGCGCACCCGGCACGGCGCACGGCTTCCCGATAGATTTCGGCCTCGGGCTTCAAATGACCCAGTTCATAGGACAGAACATAATCGTCGAAGATCCGGATCTCCGGAAATGTCCTCCGGATGTATCCGAAGCGTTCGATGTCGGTATTGGACAGGAGAACGAGCCCGGTTCCGACCCGCTTCAGCCCGATGAGAACATCGAGGACGGGCCGGTTCAGGGAGAATATGGCGTTATAATCTTCGAAAAACGTTTCGCAGTCGATCTCGATCCCCAAGTTGCCCCGGTAGCGGCGATGAAATTCCTCCGGGGTTAGAATCCCCCGATCAAAAGCCTCGTAAAGATTTCCGCCCAGATAGGCGGCTTCACGAACCTGATCCGGAGCAATTCCACAGCGGCGGGCCAGATTTTCATAAAAAATACCGCTGTCGAACCAGAGGATGACGCGGCCCAGGTCGCAGATGACGGCCCGGATGCCGTTCACTTTTTCGTTCGTTTTCCGGACAAGGAGGCCGAGAGGCCGATATCGGCATTGGAAATCGAGCCTTCGGCGACATCTTCGCCGATTTTAAGGCTGATCCACCAGGACAGGACCATTCCCTCGGGCGGCGAAGGGACGGAGGCCAGGCAGGAGAGAAATTCGCCGTCAAAGGTCACCTCGGAAAGCGGGCTGTCGGTAAAGAATCCCGACTGCTCGCTGACCGTGCCGGTCAACACGCCCTCGCTCTCCTGAAGATTCATGGTGAGGTAGAAATACTGGCCTTCAGCATAGATCTCAAGATCCCAGGTTCCGATGACCTTGGCGTTGCCGGCTTCGTGGGAAACCGCCGACAACCCTGAAACCAAAACCAAAAAAGACAGTCCGAGAATGGACGCGATTTTCATGATTTATCCCTCCCTATGAATTCGCCGGAGACCCGGCCCTGCCGGACTCCGTCGTCCGAATTTCCGTCGCTCCGGATGAGAACAGGTGTCCGGCCGGATCAGAAAAGACCGGTGAACAGGACATCGGCCGTGAACATTTCCCGGGTTCTCGTCCGCGCGGCTCTGTCCACCGTATCCTTGATTCTGAGATAGAACCAGAATTTATCGTAGAGGCGCAGTTTGTTCACATAGTATTCGGCGTAGTCGGCCATGTCGTCGACGATGATGCGTCCGATCTCCCTGTCCCGGTCGTTGTAGACAACGATATGGACGTTCCCGTTATCGGACTTCTCCAGCTTGCCGAGAACCTTGCCGAGTTCACGTCCTTCCCATTCCTGGGTGTTCGCGGGAGAGGTGATCTTCAGAGCCTCGAAGTCCTGGCGGGTTTCAAATTTGAACGTGTCCTCGAGATCGATCTCTTCCGTCCGCGTGAAGATATTTTCAAAAGCTCCGGTTTCCGTTTTGACTTCGATGGTGTCGGCCCGGAAGATGTACGGACGGTTTTCAACGAGCTCGCCCTTGAAACGAAGCTCCTTGCCGATCAGGGAGGCCGTGTCCAGCTCCCCGGCCACGGCAATGTCATAGCCGGAGGCTTCAGCGACATAGATATACATGCCTAAGGCGGTCAGAACGACGCCCGTGAGCTCGGTCACGGACTCTTTGACTTCCTCCACCTCATGACTCTCTTGCTGACAGCCGGTATTTCCCGCAGCCAGGAGAGCCAGGCAGCAAGCCAGTCCAACGAATCGGATCATATTTTTCTCGGAACGCATCAGATAACCTCCATACAGAACTCCAAGTCAGGCATCAGAGGACATTTATAGCATTGAGAAATCAAAAAGTAAAGAAGAAAATGGCCTATTTTTTCTTAGGACCCCCTGAAGACCGGGACGAACCTGAAGAGGAAGAACGGGACGCCGAGCCCGATCTAATGGACGAAGCCGGCGGCGAGGACGAACGAGCGGAGGAGCCCGATCTCACCGACGAGGCCGGAGGCGAATAGGAGCGGCTCGTCGATCCGGATCGCACAGACGAGGACCGGGGCGGTGAGGACGAACGACCGGCGGAGCCGGATCTCGTGACTGAGGCCGGAGGCGAATAAGAGCGGCCGGCGGATGACGGGGCCGCAACACGGCTCGAGGTTGCCCGCTCAGGAATGCGGAGACGGGACACGGATCCGGAGCTTGGCGATGTCGCCGGTCGACGGGTGGACGATGCGGGCGCCGCAACCCGGCTCGAACTTGTCCGCTCGGGAATTCGCAGACGGGATGTCGACCCCGAGTTTCGCGGCGATGCCGCCGAGCGGGTGGACGACGGCGCCGCAACACGGCTCGAGCTGGGTCGCTCAGGAATGCGGAGTCGGGATGCCGATTCGGATCTTGACGAAGGCGCCGAGTTGCGGGTCGACATCACCGTTTTGTCCGGGTCTTTTTTGACTTGAGCCGGAGGCTCGCCTTTGCGCTCCGGCACGGAGCCCTTCTTCTCCTCGCCTGAGACGGGCCTGGCCGGCTGCCCGAAGGACGGCAGCTTGGAGCGGGGCGGATAGCTTTTTATGGTCTCCCCGGGCTCTGGGAGACGCCTGAGAGATTCGGGCTTCGGGCTTTCGGATGAACCGATTCGCCCGGGAGCGGATCCCGATCCCTCTCTCCGGACGGGATCGCCGGCCCGGGAAAGGCCCTGAGGTGAGGCGGCCGGGGCGCGTTCCCGGATGGAACGGGGGGCTTCACCGGAAGACGACAGCCTGCGAACCGGCATCGGCGAAGATCGGCTGAAGACCGAGGATGGCCGTTCCACCGGGCGGACGGAGCTCTTGGACAGCACGTTCCTGGCGACTCCCGAGACCGCGCTCGAGCGGTCGATCGAAGGACGGATATCAGGCTGACGGGCCCGGAGATTGACGGCGCTCAGCGAGGACACCCGGTCGGCTCTCAAGGCGTTTCTATGAACGGCGCGCGACTGGAGCTGGGCCCTGTGGACGACGGTCAAAGCTCGGGAATGGACGGGGTAGTGCCTGTCGCTGTATCTGTCGTAGAAGCGGTTGTTGATGATGACGACGGGGTAATTGTAGTAGCTGAGCGGCGACCAGGCCACATAGTGGGCATCCCAGTGCCAGTGCACCCAGGCCGGTCCCCAATGCCGGGTGGGAATCCAGTACCAGCCGAGTCCCAGCCTCCAGTGCCAGCGGCCGTAGCGGTACACGCTCCAGCCCCAGGGTTCCGAAGACACCCAGGTCCAGCCGATGACGGGATACCAGACCCACCGGCCGTAGTGGTAGGGTCTCCAGTCGACCTGGACATGAAGAGGAATCCAGACATATCCGTAGGGCCGCTCGTAAACCCAGCGCCCACTGCGGTTCAACTCATCCTCATATTCGTAAATTTCAGAGGGGAGATAGCGGCTGCCTGACCTGGCCGACAGGAGGTCGTCCCGCGAAACGTTCCATCTCTCGAAATCGCCCGATCCGGCCCGGAAAAACTCGGGATTGGACATGAAACGGCCGTTCGACGCGTGAAGTCTCTCATAGGCATTGAGGATGACCGAGCCTTCCTCGCCGGCGATCTCCAGGGATCCCTCGTAGGCGTAAAATTCGCTTCCGCCCGAGACGCCGGCCTCGATGCGATACAGTCCTTCCTCGATGACATAGACGGAAGCGTCAAGGGTGTGCGCTTCGATGCCCTTTTCGACCGGGAGTTCGCTGACTCTCAGAAACACGCCGCCTTCGATGACATGTATGTTGATGCGGTCATCGCCTCTTCGGGGAAGACGAACGACATCCACAACGGTGTTGGGCCCCAGGCGGAGATAGTTGTTCCTCCCGAGATGAATTTCCACGCGGCCGTCCCGGGTTCCGATCTTGTCGCCCTCGACAACGGGCAGATTGACCTCGCCGTTTTCGTAGCCGAGATCCGATGTTCTCTGGACATAGACATCGCCCTGGACATAGTTCATCCGGGCGTAACTGTTCCCGTAATATTCCTCGGAGGCGCCGCCGAAAGCCAGGGGGACGGCGGCCAGGATGCCGATGAAAACCAGGCTTGCTTTTCTCATCGTCTTCTCCTTTCAGCCTCATAGAATGCAAGATCCATACCAAGCTTGCTTCAGGGGGGATTCGCCCCTTCAGGGTTCGGACTTTGTCCTGTCTGAAGGACATGTGAAAAAAAAAGGGGACGGAAACCGTCCCCTTTGGAGTAAAGAAAACTTTTTACCAGCGACGCCACATGCCCCGGGCGGGTCGACGGCCCCGATCGGGCATACCCCGGCCAAAAGACCGGTCCATGAAACCGTGGCCACGATAACCGTCCCAACCATCCAGACCTAGAAGACAGTATCCGCCCCCCATTCCTCTCATTCCCGGCATCAGCCCCATGCCGACGCCGCCCCGGCCCGGCATCATACCCCGGCCCGCGAACCGGCCGCGGAAAGTTTGAAGCTTCTCCAACTGTTCCGGAGTCAGCACGCTTTCGACACTCCGGCGGTGGCGGAGCGCTTCTTTCTGGTGCTCGGCGCGAAGCGCGGACATCCGATCAATCAGCCCCTCGATTTTCTTCGCATCGGCCTTGGGGTCGCGCATGAGTGTGTCCATTTCGAGCTGGAGCTTCATCATTTCATCCTGAAAGGCCGTCATTTTATCCATGCGGGCTTTCCAGAGGTCCTCGATTTTTTCCTCCTGCTCGGGAGTCAGATTCAGCGGATCCGCGGTCATCATGGCCCTTCCCGCCCATCGGGCCGGCTGGGCCTCCGCCGTCGCGGGAATCAGCGCCAGGGTCAGGAACATCGCCAGAGCCGCCGCGGCAACACCGAATTTTTTCATTGTCAACCTCCTTGATTATTTTCGACATCCTATTAGACACGGCGGAGGCGGTTTCCTTTGCAAAGCCGGAGACGGGAAACGTCAGGCGACGTCCCAGGCTTCGAGACCGGTTTCGGAAATCCGCACCGGGAGAAAGCGCATCCCTCCGCCCCGGGCCTCAACCTCCACGATCATCCGCCGCCTGGCGGAATCGTCCCGGCAGGCCAGGATGGTCATGGATCCTCCCCGTCCGCCGGCGCCGTTGACCTTCCAGCCCGATGCCCCGCAGGCCCGGGCGATCCCGGCGGCGGCATCGGCCTCGGGAGATATCAGGTCTTCGGAGAGTCTCCTCTGGCATTCGTTGTTTTCGATCATGGCCCGGCCGTAGGCCTCCAGGTCGCCGTGCTCGAGATCCCCGGCCGCCCGGAGGGCCAGTTCCTTCATGGTATCGAGCGCCTCGACGCGCGCCGATTCCCGGCCGGATTCGAGCCGGGCGATGACCTGTTCATGAACCGAGGAGGAATCGTGAGGTTTTCCGAGATAAAGAAGGGAAAGCCGGCGTTCCAGTTCCCGCAGCGTATTTTGGCGAAGGCGGAGCTTCCGGACCCGGGCCTGCGGATATCCGGCCATGGCGATGTCGCAGATTCCGCCGTAAACGGCGCAGATCTGATCCTGGACACCGCTCTGGAGACCGAGTTTCACGGTCTCCACCTCATGGGCCAATCGCACGAAATCCTCCGGGCCGTATCCGGTGCCGGACAGCCTGTCGAAAGCTCCCAGAATCGCCGCGCAGACCGAGGCCGACGTTCCCGCGGAGATGCCCGCCGGAACCGGCGAATAGACGGCGACCTCGATATCCAGACCCTGCGGCGCCGGAATCGCCGTCGCGGCGTGGCGCAACAGCGGATGGGGGCCTTCGCCCGGGTTTTCCGGATCAACGTCCACAACCCGGCCGAAATTTTCGGCATGAATCCGGATGCGGGGCTTCTCGCCTTTTCGGACCGGCCGGGCTCGGAGCTGGACTTCGACGGCCGGCCCGACGGCGATATTGAGAACATGGCCATCCCGGGCGAACCAGGTGTCGGTCCAGCCGCCGATGTCGTTGATGCGCAGGGGAGCGCGGGCATGGATCCAGCGGGAAGACATCATGTCGAATCTCCGTGACGCAGGCGATCCATACTGACGGCGGCCACAATGACGGCTCCGATGATGATTTCCTGGATATAGTTCGGCCAGCCCATCATGGTGCATCCGTTCCGGAGAAAGGCCATGATAAAGACGCCGATCATCGTCCCCAGGACGCTCCCCTCTCCGCCCCGGAGGCTTCCTCCGCCGATGACGACGGCGGCGATGATGTCCAGTTCCAAACCTACGGCCACCGTGGGATCGCCGACGGTCAGCCGGGAAAATTCCATGATCCCGGCCAACCCGCAGAACAGGCCTGACAGAGTGTAGACCCAGACTTTCGTCCTGTCCGTCCGGATGCCGCACAACCGGGCGGCCGCCTCGTTCGACCCCACGGCAAAGACATGGCGGCCGAAAACCGTAAATTTCAGAACGACGGCCAGAACCGCGGCCAGAATGATCATGATCCATATGCCCGGCGCCATAAGCAGCCATTCCGGCTGGGGAAACCGGGCCATGAGTTCGTTGACCCAGGTCAGAGGGGCATCGATTTTCTGGTTTCCGGCGATCCATTTGGCCGTCCCCCGGGCGATGCCCAGCATCCCCAGTGTCACGATGAAAGGCACCTGCCTCAAGCGGGTGATCAAGCCGCCGTTGATGAAACCGACCAGACCGCCCGTCAAAACACCCAGCATGACGGCCGCAAGCGGAGGAAGCCCCCGATCGACGGCGTAGGCGGCGATCACGCCCGAAAGGGCGATATTTGAGGCGGCCGAAAGATCGATGCCGCCGCTGATGATGACCAGGGTCATGCCCAGAGCGCCCAGGGCCACAATGACGGATTGGGCGGCCACGCTCTTGATGTTGCCCATCATCAGGAACCTCTCCCGGATCTCGGGCATCGCGGCGAACAGCCCGATAACGAAAGCCAGTCCGAGAAAAGGACCGAGGATGTTGAGCGCCGACTGGAAACGGCGCCGGTTTTCCGGATTCATGGCCCCTCCTCCCTATGCTTGGACCGGATTTCTGCCCCCTCCGAAACCCGCAACGGCGCGGGCCGTCAAGGCTTCCATATCCCAGCCGGAAACATCCCTCTCTTCAACCAGGAGACCGCGGTGAAAAACGGCGATCCGGTCGCAGACGCCCAGAAGTTCCGGGAAATGGGAACTGACGAAGATCACCGATTTGCCCTCGGCGGCCAGCGCCGCGATCCACTCGTAAATCTGGGTTTTGCTGACGACATCGATTCCCCGCGTGGGTTCGTCGAGAAGCAGGATCCGGGATTCCTGGTGAAGAAGCCGGGCCAGGGCGACTTTCTGCTGGTTTCCGCCGGAAAGCGCCGAGACTTTCTGGGCGGGCCCCCGGGCCTTGACGGTCATCTTCCGCATCCAGTCAACAACCGCTTTTTTCTGCCGTCCGGGACGAAGCAGCCCGGCGCGGACAAACGGCGCAAAATGCCCCAGGGTCAGGTTGTCGGCCACCGAGAGAGACAGCGCCAGGCCTTCACCCTGGCGATCTTCGCTCAAGAAGCCCAGGCCGCGGCGGATGCCTTCGCCTGGGGTGAGCGGCGGCAACTCTCCGCCGCGGATTTCCATGACCCCGCCGGTTCGGTCGTCCAATCCGAAAAGGGCGCGAAGAAACTCCGTGCGGCCCGAGCCGATCAGTCCGGCGATCCCCAGAATCTCGCCCGAACGCAGTTCCAGATTGACCTCGGAACTCATGTTCCGGCTTTTCAGCCTGCGGGAACGAAGAACCACCTCGCCGGTCCGGCGCTCTCGCCGGGGGAACATTTCGCCGATTTTCCGACCCACCATGAGCCTGATGATGTCGTCCATGGAAAAATCCGCGATCGGCCCGGAGCCGGCCTTGCGGCCGTCCCGAAGAACGGTCAGGACATCACAGATGTCCCGGACTTCTTCCAGAAAATGGCTGATGTAGACGACGCCGACACCCCGGGCCCGGAGTGTCCGGATGACGGCGAAGAGCCGTTGGGCATCCTCCTTGTTCAGGGAGCTCGTCGGCTCGTCCATGACCAGAATCCCGGCCCGGCCCGCAAGAACCCGGGCGATTTCGACGATTTGCCGGGCGCCGGCGCCGAGCTTCCGGACCGGAACGTCGAGATCGATCTCCGGGTGATGGACGAGGTCCAGCGAGTCCCGGGCCGCCCGGCGCATGGCCCGGCGGTCGAGCAAGCCCGAACGGCCGATTTCACGGCCCAGCATGATGTTTTCGAGCACGGTCAAGTGGGGGGCCAGGTTCAGTTCCTGGTAGATCACGGCGATGCCGGCCCTCCGGCCGTCGAGGGGGGATGCGGGCGCATAATCCCGGCCGCGGATGCGCATCCGTCCCGAGTCGGGATTCAGGGCACCGCTCAGAATCTTGATCAGGGTGCTCTTTCCGGCCCCGTTTTCACCGACGAGCGCGTGAACCTCTTCCGGTCGCAAAACAAAATCCACGCCGTCCAGAGCCTGGGTCGCTCCGAAATGTTTGCTGATGCCGAGCATCTCCAGGAGAGGAGGGCTGTCGGCTGAGGGATTCATTAATCGAGGCCGGAAAGACCGGGATTGAGCAGCTTGACGATTTCCGGATCGTCCATGTTGTTCGGTGTGGCCAGGAAAACGCCCGTATCGATGAGAGGATCCACAGGTTCCCCCCGCAAATGGGCGACCAGAGTCATGACGCCGAGATATCCCATTTTCATCGGGTTCTGAAGAACAAGGCCGTGAAGATGGCCGTCGCGAAGTCCTTGAACGAGCTTGGCCGAGCTGTCGAAGCCGACGAACAGGACCTGTCCGGCCCGCCCGGAATCCTGGAGAGCGCGGAGCGTTCCGAACGTGCTGGATTCGTTGGGGGCGAAAATCCCCTGGACGCCGGGAAACCGGTTGAGAAGGTTTTCAGCCAGCTGATAGGCCGATTCCGTGGTTGCGCCGGCATACTGATCTTGGACAAGAAGGCGGAGATCGGGAAATTCCTTCCGGACCGTTTCCAGAAATCCCCGTTCCCGTTCGGTCGTGCTGGCCGACCCCACCTGGTAGCGGAGAAGAAAAATATCGCCGCGGCCGCCGAGAAGACCGCCCAGCCGGCGCGCCGCCAAGACACCTCCCTTGAAGTTGTCCGTGGCCACGAAGCTCACATGATGTTCGCCCTGCAGGCCGGAGTCGATGACCACAACCGGAATCCCCTGCCGGGCGGCGTCCCGGACGGGACGGACGAGGGCCCGGTCGTCGAGGGGGGCCAGGACGATGCCGTCCACACCGCGGTTCGCGAAGTCCTCGACCACCATCACCTGTTGGGACCTGTCGTCTTCTTTCTGAGGTCCTTTCCAGATGATGTCGACATCGAGTTCCCGGGCCGCCTCCAGCGCGCCGGCATGGATGGCTTTCCAGAATTCGTGCGTCATTCCCTTGGGGATGACGGCGATTCTCATCCGGCCGGGTTCGGTGATTCCGGCATCTTCCCCGGATTTTCCGCCGCAGGACAAAAGCAGCGCCAGGGAAAAGAGGAGAACGATCGGAAGGACGGATTTTCGTCCGGACATGATCTCAGTATACCTCGGCCTCACATTCCCGGTCAAAAACAAAGCCGCCTCGAACGGAGGCGGCTGAATGTCGCCGGCGGGAAATGATGCGTCTTCGGGCCGGACCGCGGCCCGACCCCGTTACTTTTTCTTGAGGATGGGCATGCCCGTCTTGGCCGTCTCGACGACCTGATAGCCGGCGGGCACTTCGTTCAGAGCTTCGGGCCGGATGTCGCGAGCGAAGTAATAGATCGTCTGAATACGTCCGCCCTTGAGACTGACGGCCTTGGAGTGGAGATAGTAACTCACACCCTTGGAATTTTTGTACTCATAAGCCATTTCTGATCCTCCCAGGTGGATTTGATTGCCTCGATGCTGAATTGTTAATCGAAAACAGGGTCCGTGTCAAGCCGGATTTCTCAATTCCTCACTGAACGAATCCGCCGACGGGCGGCGTATCGGCCGGAACGATGGGGCCGTGCTCGGATTCGTAGCGTCGGATATTGGCCTCGAGCGCCTGCAGAAACCTCTTGGCATGGGCCGGACTGAGGATGATCCGTCCGACCAGCTTTCCCATGGGTCCGTCCGGAAAGAGAAAGGCGAAGTCGAAAATGAATTCCTCGCGGGCGTGGCGGATCGCGGCCAAGTTCGAATACTGGCCCAGCGCAACGTGCTCGTCAACCTTGATGTCGATCTTTTTTTCTTCCATGGGGCTCCTTTCCCTCCCGGGACGCGATCAGGATTCGATCTGATTTCATCCCGATACCAGATATTTATCGAAAAAAAAGCAAATATTGATCGCAAACAATAGATAATACATCAGATAAAAAATTCTAAAAAAATGAAAATATTTCTTTACATTTGAAAAAACGGTGTTATAATGATGATGGCTTTCTTGTGCGGGCTGGAGAAAGCCCCCACCTTTTTGGTTCCCATCATCAACCCCCCTTTTGCTGACAACAGCCCGCCCTTCACAGGGCGTTACGCTCGCATTCATGTCCTGAAGATCCCGTCCTCATTGCCGGCAAACGTTTTTGCATCAAGAACCCGCGCCGGAACTCGGCTTTCCGGGGATTCTATTCCCGGCCGGCGAGGCGTCGACGGCGCACTTATCGAAGAATCTCCCCTTCGGGATAAGCCTCGATGACTTCGGCAGGAACTTCAAAAACCCTTTTCCAGCCGCCCAGCCTCTCCACGACCTGGGGATTGGCGACACCGCGTTTTTTGCCGTTCTCGATGCGATAGACCGGACGATTGCTCCGCTTGCTCTGCTCGATGATCATCGCCCCTTCGAACGTCCGGGCGATCATGGAATCCTCCTCCATTTTCCTCAACGTGCTTTCTTCGACGGAGACCAGATATTTCCAGGGATCGGCGCCTCTGTTGGCGTCATAGTTGTATTTGTAGATGCTTTCGAGGTTCTTGAAGGCCCGGCGGACGTAACGGCCGGTCCCCCGGCGTTCGATCAGGTAGACGGAGTCATCGGCGGCCTTGACGTATTTCTGGTGAAGGTAGGCCAGGTTGTCGGCGGCCGGCCAGCGGCTGAATTCCCCGTCCATCCGGTCGAGGATCTTCCGGCAATCGGACAGCGCATAGGGCATCAGGCTGATGCGCCTCATTTCGGATTCCAGCTCCCGGAAGGACTGGACGATATAGAGAAAGGCGTTGTAGAGGTTCGTCCTGAGGAATCCTGTCCCGAAATACCCCGCCCGCTCTTCGGTCAGACGGAGAAACAGACGGACCGTCGAGGCAAAGGCTTCGGACTTGAAGAGCACGGCCTGTTCCTGGTCCGTGATCTCGTCGCTCCGGCCGCGGAAATTCTGGAAACTCGACTCGGCCAGTCCGGCCGCCAATTGTTCGAGCTCCAGGGCCAGCTCGTAGATCACCCCTCTTCTGTCCTGGGCGAAAGCCGGCGGCGCCGGCAGAAAAATCGCGGACATGGCTCCCAGGACAAAGACGGCGGTTGCCGTTCTCTTTAAATCGTACTTCATCATTTCGACTCCTCCATGCGTCATGACGCGTCAAGACATTTATGAATTAAGGCCGGACGATTCTCCCGGCGATTTCCTTGATGATTTTGAAGGCCGCGGCAGCCGTGATGCCGGAGGGATCCCGGTCCGGGTTCAGTTCGACTACATCGCAGCCGACGATCCGCCCTTTCAGGCTCTGGATGATGCGAAGGGCCTGCCGGGTCGAGAGACCCCCCGGCTCGTGGTGAGAGACACCGGGAGCGAAGGCCGGGTCCAGGGCATCGAGATCGAAGGAAATGTAAAGCGGATTGGCGAAGGAAAGCGCCGGGGCGGCATCGATATCCTTCATTTCGATCATGCGGACGTTGTGCTTGCGGGCCGTCTCGCGATGCTCCGTAAGGATCACCCGAACACCGACCTGGACAAGATTCTCCGCCAGGCCGTCCTCGAGAATCCGGGCGAAAGGGCAGGCATGGGACAGCCGGTCGCCGTAGAGGGCGTCGTAGAGATCGGGATGGGCGTCAAAATGGAGGATATCGAGCCGGCCGTATTTCTCCGCGACGGCCTTGACGACGGGGTAGGTGATGGAGTGGTCCCCTCCCAGAACAATGGGGGCGGCGCCACGGCCGACGATGCCGGCCACGGCCTTCTCCGTCAGGGCGAAAGTCTTGTCGGGATCGCCCGACACATCGACATCGCCCAGGTCGACAAGGACGGTGTCCGCCTCGAGGTCGACGCCAAGTTCAGTATAGGCGCAATAGCACTTGCCCGTGGAGACGGCCCGGATGGCGCGCGGCCCTCCCCATGCGCCCCGAAGATAGCTGGACTTTTCGTCGAAGGGCACGCCGAGGACGGCGATCGCATAATCGGGGTGTTCCTCGATCGGCTTTTTGGCGCCGCCGAAATCCGTCATCTCGAACCTCCGGTCTCCTTCATGGATCTTGGCCTGAATTATACACTGTTCTCGGTCTTTTCGTGAAACGCGACGGCGGCGAAACTCACGGCCGACCGGGTTTCCTCCTCCCTCCAAACATCGCGGCCCAGCAGGCGGCCCTCGACCGGCGGGAGAATATCGAGGAGCGAGGCCAGGGAGGAAAAACCGCAGATATTGAAGCGGTCGCGGACACGGCGATTCTCCGACCAGAAGCCGGCGACATCGCCGGCGAGGAGGCTCCCCAGGAGCGCCGCATCGTGGGCTTCGGCCTCAAAAAGATAGCGTTCGGCGGAGCCGTCATGGCCGAATTTCGGACCGATGTGGAAAAAATCCACCGCGGCGACGCAGAAGACATCCCGGCCGCCCTCCGAAACGATCGTTCTCAATTCATCCAGAAAAGCGGCCGCCCGGGCGATTTCCCTTGGTCGGGAGACGCGGTCGAGGTCGCCTTGAAAAGAGCCGCACAAGATAGGGATCGCCGTGAAATCTTCGCCGAAGAGCCGCTTGAGAAAGATCGCCTGAAGTTCCAGGGAATGCTCGCGGCGATGGGCCAGATCACCGGCGGCGACGGCGGAAACGCCGGCGCGGCGCAGCCTGCGGACAGAGTCGCGGTCGGTCCGGACAGGGCCCAGAGGAGTTTGAAAATCCTTCTCCGTCAGCGAATAATACCCGCCCTCCAGACTGTGTCCCGTTCCCAGAAGAACGACCGTTTTCGGAGAGATCCCGCCAAGGGCGCCGTAGGCCGATCCGTAGACCTTTTTCCCCACGCGGATATCGATGTGCGGAGCGGCCAGGGCCAGAGGCGGGGCGTGCGGGCCGGGTTCCGAGAGGCGGCCTTCGCTGAGGATCTCATCGAGGAACGCAGTCAGTTCGTCCGGGTCTTCGGGATAGGATTGCCCGGCCAGGCAGGCTTCACGGATCTCCAGGCCTTCGTATTCCTCGATCAGCCTGTTTTTGGCCCGGCGATAGGCGGGGCTGTCAAGGATCATGGCGGCATCGAGTTCGTCGATCATGCCCTGGATCGCTTCGCGTTGGACGAAAACTCCGCCGGAATTCCGGGTGAAGACGAACTGGATGTCTTCCGCCGTCCGCCTGCCGTCGAGGAGGCCCAGAAGGGCCAGAGCCTGACCCTCGACCAGAACGGGCCGGGCGAAAAGCCCCAGGGGATCGCGGAGGACGACGGCGCGCTTGCCGCCGCGGTTCATCGGAAAAAGCTCCAGGTCCTGCCTCATGCGGGGCGCCGGGCCGGGTTTTGGGTCGGTCATCGGAATCGAAGCCTCTCTCGATCCGGCATTATACATCAGATCAAGGAATCGGGTTGCCCTGATCCATTCACGAATCGATATTGACAAGCCGGCCACCTTGGCTAAGATAGGGGTGAGGATTGATCATGGGCAAAGCGATCGACATCCAAAATCTCCACAAATCGTTCAGTCTCGGCTTCATCCCGAAAAAAAAGGACATCCTCAAAGGCATTTCCCTATCCGTCGATGAGGGCGAAATCTTCGGCTATCTCGGCCCGAACGGCGCCGGGAAGACGACGACCATCAAGTGTCTCCTCGGGCTGATCTTTCCCGATGCGGGATCGATCTCGGTCCTGGGGACGCCCCATCTCTCTCCCAAAGCCAGGGAGCGGGTCGGCTTCCTGCCCGAAAACCCCTATTTCTACGACTACCTGACGGCCGTTGAATTTCTCTCCTTCTATGCCGACCTTTTCGGATTGCGGGCCAGGGAGAAAGAGGACCGGATCCGCGGCCTTCTCGCCCTCGTGGGCATGGAACTCGCGGCCGATCTCCAGCTCCGCAAATTTTCGCGCGGCATGCTCCAGCGAATCGGGCTGGCCCAGGCGCTCATCAACGAGCCGTCCCTCGTCATCCTGGATGAGCCGCTCGGCGGGCTTGATCCGCTGGGCCGCAAGGAAATCCGGGATATCATCGTCCGTTTCAAGAAGGAAGGGAAAACCGTATTCCTCTCTTCCCACATCCTCCAGGACATCGAGATGATCTGCGACCGGGTTGCGATCATCGTCGGCGGCCGGATCGTCAGCCAGGGCCGCCTTCACGACCTCGTTTCGGAGAAAGTCCTCTTCACCGAAGCGACGGTTTCCGGTTTCGATCCCGGCGACCTGGCCGGTCTCGGCGAGAACGTGTCCATCCACGGCGACAAGGCCCTGCTCAAGCTTTTCGACGAGGCCATGGTGGAGCGCCTGCTGGACATGGCCCGGGGGGGAAAGGGCCGGATCGTCTCTCTCCTGCCGCGGACCGCAACGCTCGAAGACATCTTCGTCGATATGGTGAAAAAGCAATGACCGTCGCCGTGATCGCCCTCAACACCTTCCGAGAAGCCAAACGGGACCGCATCCTCTATCTTCTGTTCTTCTTCGCCGCGCTGTCCATTGCGGCGTCGAGGGTGCTGGCCATCCTGACTGTCGGCGACCGAGTCAAGGTCGTCATGGACGTCGGTCTGGCCTCCATCTCGATCTTCGGCGTTCTCATGGCCATCCTCATGGGCACGGGCCTCGTCTACAAGGAAATCGACAAGAAGACGATCTTCACGCTTCTCTCCAAACCCATCCACCGGGTCGAATTCATCCTGGGTAAATTCCTCGGCCTCGTCCTGACCCTGGCCGTCATGACCGGCCTCATGACGCTCATTTTTCTCGTCCTGCTCTTCCTCCACACCTTCCGGGTCGAATGGGCGATGTTCGTCGCCGTGGCCTATATCTTTCTCGAACTCATTCTGCTGACCGCCGTGGCCATCCTGTTTTCGACATTTTCGACTCCAATCCTGAGTTCGATCTTCTCCCTCTCCTTCTACGTCATCGGGCACATGTCCTGGGGCCTTGAAGCTCTGATCCGGAAGATCAAGCCCGGACTCGGCCGCACCCTGGTTCAATTCCTCTACATGGTCCTTCCCGACCTCGAAAACTTCAACTTCAAGACCGAGGTCGTCCACGGCCTGGCCATCCCGGCGGGCATTCATGCCTGGGCCGTTCTCTACGGCCTCCTCTATACAGCGTTCATCCTGGGCCTGGCCGTCCTCATTTTCAGGCGCCGGGACTTCATTTGATGGAGGAGGCGGGGAGAAACATGACGGCCGAGGCCCGAAAGAGAAAACGCTCCGGCTTCCTGCTGGCCGCTTTTCTCCTGGCGACGGGGGCCGGCTTCACGGCGGTCAAGGTCCGGACCGACGACATCGTCCGGCAGAAGATCCCCGGGTCCTCGATCATCTACGTGCCGTCCGGAAAATTCCTGAAATACGCCACCCTGGGCTACAATTCGCTTGCGGCCGATCTCGTCTATATCTGGTCCATTCAGTTTTACGGCGACACGCGGATCGCCGACCGTTTCGACTATCTCGATCACATCTACGGCATCATCGCCGAACTCGATCCCCGATATATCGATCCCTACGAGATCGGCGCCCTGATCGCCGTCCATGAGGCCCGGGACGTCCCGCTGGCCTACCGCATCCTGGACCGCGGCATGGAAAAAATGCCAGAAAACTGGATCATCCCGCTCCTGGCCGGGCACATCTCCCAGATGACGGTCAAGGACTTTGAGACGGCCCGCCGCTATTTCGCGGCGGCCATGGATCTTCCGGGCGCACCCGATTTCGTCCGACGCCTGCACGCCAACGCCATCTTCCGGGTCTCCGACTACCGCACGGCCTGGGAGACCTGGCTCGACATCTACCGGACGGCCGAAGAAGACCGGGTCCGCAGGATCGCAACCAACCATCTCTATCAGGTCAAGGCGGCCATCGACACCGAGGCCCTGAAAAAGGTTATCTCCGCCTATCGCGAAAGCCGGGGACGGAATCCCGCCTCACTGGAGGCTCTCGTCACGGCCGGGATGCTGCGAGAAGTGCCCATGGATTTCGACGGGAATCCCTATCTCTACGACCCGGAAACCGGGACTGTGAAGGCGGCGGCCAGCCCATGGAAACGGTAAACGCAGTCCTGGTGGGGATCTTCGGCCTGGCCTGGGGGAGCTTTCTCAACGTCGTCATCCACCGGTTGCCCCGCGACATGAGCCTGCTCAAGCCGCCGTCGTCCTGTCCCGGCTGCGGCAAGAGAATCCGGCCCTGGGACAACATCCCGGTTCTGTCCTACATTTTTCTGGGCGGCCGGTGCCGGGCCTGCCGGAAGAAGATTTCTCCTGTTTATCCCTTCGTCGAACTCCTGACGGCCTCGGGATTGGTTCTGGTGTTTCTGCGCGGAGGAGGGGTTTTCTCACTGGATTTCTTCGCGGCAGCCCTATTCACTAGCGCTATGATCGTCCTTGGGGTTATCGACTATTTTCACCAGATCCTGCCGGACGTCATCACGCTTCCGGGGTTTGCGCTGGCTCTCATCTATGCCGCCCTTCGGGATGATTTGACATTCAAACAGGCCCTCATCGGCGCGGTCGTCGGGGCCGGGTTTCTGCTTTTCGTCTACGGCGCCTATTTCCTGCTGCGGCGCAAGGAGGGCCTGGGCATGGGCGACGTGACCATGATGCTTCTGGTCGGCGCCTTTCTGGGCTGGAAATCGACATTGCTCACCCTGATTCTGGCTTCCTTCTCCGGAGCGCTGGTCGGCGCGGCCGTCATCAAGTTCGGCAGGAAAAACCTGCAGTTCGCCCTGCCCTTCGGCACCTTCCTCGCCCCGGCCGCCTTCGTCGCCATGGTCTGGGGCGACGCCATCATCACCGCCTACCTCTCCCTTTATCCCTGACGTTGCTTGGGTTGGGAGAGGAAGCTCGGTTGTATTTCCGCCTGAAAATGTGGTATTCGATAGAGGCCATGCTCAAAGAAAAACAGAAGGCCCTCCTGGCTCTGATCGCCGTCTTCACCGTCTTCCTGGGCTTCGCGCTGTTCGTCAACCATCCGTCCAAAGTCAACGGATTCCTTTTCGCCGACCAGGCCGTCTATTTTGCCATGACCGAAAGCATCGCCTTCGACGGCGATCTCGAATACACGAAGAAAGACCTGGCCCGTTACTATCAGTCCTACGCAGCCGGGCCTATGGGCATTTTCCTGAAAAAAGCCGAAGACGGCCGGATCTTTTACGCCAAATCCTTCGCTTATCCCCTGTTCGCCGCGCCTTTCGTCCGTCTGTTCGGCGTCAACGGGTTTTTCGTTTTTCACGCGCTCGGCCTTCTCCTCGTCCTCCTCATGGGATTGACCTGGTTTTCCAGGTCCAGCCGGCCGGGGCTGTCCCTTCTCGCCGTTTCGAGTTTCGTTTTCGCCACGGCGGGATACGTCTATTATTTCTGGATCGCACCGGATTTCTTCAATTTCTTCCTCGTTTTTTCCGTCCTGTTTCTGTGGGGATACAAGAAAAAAGCCGGAGATCCGGCCGAGGGGGACGATATGCGGCCGGGCCGTCTCAAGGCGTTCCTCCTGTCCGACTCCTCCGACTATCTGGCGGCTTTCCTGGCCGGAATCGCCGTTTTCTCCAAGCCGCCCAACATCGTCCTCATGATCCCCATCGGTCTGGGACTGCTTCTGCAGAAAAAGATCGGCAAGGCCTTCCTGGCCGGAGTGTTCTTTCTGGCCAGCGCGGCGGTTCTATTCGGGGCCAACTATCTTCTGACCTCGGACTGGAATTTCATGGGCGGAGAGAGAAAGTCCTTCTACTTCGTCTATCCCCTCGAAAAAAGCGACGTGACCTTCGATTCCACGGGACACGCCATGACCTCGGAGGACTATTTCGACAGGGCCCTCGTCTCCCCCAAGTTCCTCATTTACAACGTGTTTTACTATGTCTTTGGGCGTTTCACCGGCCTCGCCTGGTACTTCTTTCCCGCCGTCCTGTTCCTGATCCTGTTTTTCGCGGCGCCGAAAAAACCTTATCAATGGCTCATCCTGGCCGCCCTCACCCTTCATATCCTGATCTATCTCATTCTCATGCCGACAAATTTCGGCGGTGGAGGCGGATCGGTCGCCAACCGCTATTTCCTCAACATCTATCCCCTGTTTTTCTTCCTGCCCGCGATGACCGTGCGGCCGAGGCACATCGTCGCCATCTGGGCCATGGCCGCCGTTTTCATCGCCCCGCTCATTCTCTCTCCGCTCCAGTCCTCGATGAGCCCGGCCGCCCACGCCAAGAAATTCCCCGTCAAAGCTCTGCCGCTCGAGATGACCCTGGTCAACGAATTCCCGACCAACACCAACCCTCACGGATTCCGCGTTCCCTGCGGAACACCGCCTCATGACGGGATCCTTCACTTTCTTGACGACAATTTCAACCGTAAGGAAGAGCCCGAAGGCCTCTGGACGCTGGGCGCCAAAACAACCGAGATGGTTCTCAAGACCTATTTCCCCGTCAGGGAGATCACCGTCCGGCTGACCAACAACGTGCGGCGGGACAACACCGTCCGCGTCCGAGTCGGACGGAAAACCCAAAAGGTCGTCCTTCAGCCCCGGGAGAGGCGTGAACTCGTCTTTCCCGTCGGCACGGGCTTCCGCATTGGATACAATCACCATCACCGGATCAAGATCGGGGCCTCCAAAGCCTCCATCCCCTATTTCGAAGACGAAAAGAGCGAGGAACGGCGCAATCTCGGCGTCTTTTTCGAGCTTGTGCTCACCCCCAGAGACTGATGTGCGGCATCTGCGGCATCGCCCGATCCCCCCAGGGTGAATCCGTTTCCCGCGAAATTCTTGAGGCCATGTGCGGGACGCTGGTTCACAGGGGACCCGACGACGGCGGTGTTCACGTCGAAGCCGGCGCCGGACTCGGATCGAGGC
The DNA here is from genome assembly GCA_033549365.1 of Acidobacteriota bacterium. Lineage (NCBI taxonomy): Bacteria > Pseudomonadati > Acidobacteriota > Acidobacteriota bacterium. Next base: position 423,433 of record JAWSUF010000002.1, on the reverse strand, counting down.
GGCTGGCCATTATCGACGTCGACGGCGGCCGGATGCCCATGGCCAACGAGGACGGCCGCATCTGGATCACCCACAATGGGGAAGTCTACAATTTCCTTGAATTGCGTGAAGAGCTCGAGGGCCGGGGCCACATCTTCAAAACGCGGACGGACACCGAAGCCGTTCTCCACGGCTACGAGGAATGGGGCCGGGACGTCGTCCGCCGCATGCGCGGCATGTTCGCAACCGCCGTCTGGGACGGCCGGGACAAGTCGCTGACGCTCTTCCGCGACAGGATCGGGATCAAGCCGCTTTACTACACGCAAATTCCGGACGGATCGCTCGTCTTCGGCTCAGAGCTCAAGGCGGTCGTCGCCCATCCCGGTGTGCGGCGGGAGCTCGAACCCGAAGCTCTGGATATCTATCTCACGGTCGAATATGTCCCCGCCCCGCTGTCGATGTTCAAGAACATCTACAAGCTCCCGGCCGGGCACATGTTGATTTATGAGAAGGGCCGGATCAGGGTGGAGCGCTACTGGGATATTCCTGAGGCGGATGCCGCGGCGGAAAAGCCAATGCGGCGACTCGAAGACATCCAGGATGAACTCTACGCCCTCCTCAAGGAAGCCGTCCGGATGCGGCTCGTGAGCGACGTTCCCCTGGGCGCCTTCCTCAGCGGCGGCATCGATTCCTCGGCCGTCGTCGGGATGATGCGTGAACTCGGCGCCTCGCCCCTCAAGACGTTTTCCATCGGATTCAAGGATCAATCCTACAACGAGCTCGAGCATGCCCGGCGGATCGCCCAAAAGTTCGAAACCGAGCATGAGGAGTTCATCTGCGAGCCCCAGGCTCTTGAACTTACCGAAAAGCTCATCCGTCACCTCGACGAGCCGCTCGGCGATTTTTCCATCTTCCCGACATATCTCGTTTCCAAAATGGCCCGTGAGCAAGTGACCGTGGCCCTCTCCGGGGACGGCGGCGACGAGGTCTTCGGGGGCTACGAGCACTACCTGGCGCAGAAGATCGCCCGGCGCTTCGGTGTCGGGCTTGCGGCCCGGGCGGCTTGGCCGCTGCTCCGGCGCATCCCGCCCGCGTCCAAGAAAAAGGGCGCCTGGAACAAAATGCGCCGCTTCGCCCAGGGCTTCGACCATCCGGCTGCAATGCGGCACATGCGCTGGATGATGTTTCTTTCGCTGAGCGACAAAACGGCCCTATATACGCCGGATTTCGCCGGGAGGGCCGGCGGTCCGCCGGATCTGTCCGATCGCGAATCGTTCCGAACCGTTCTCGACAAAGCCGGCCGCCTCGACACCCTGAACGGCGAGCTCTACATCGATCTCATGACCTATCTTTCCGACAATATCCTGGTCAAGGTCGACCGGATGAGCATGGCGCCTTCACTCGAGGCACGCGTGCCGCTCCTCGACCACAAAGTCGTCGAATTCGCTTTTTCACTTCCCGGCGACATGAAGCTCCGGGGGATGACGACGAAGTGGATCTTCAAGAAAACCCTCGAACGTCTTCTGCCGCACGAAACCCTCTATCGCGCCAAGGAAGGCTTCAGTATTCCCATCAAGCACTGGCTGCGAGAGGATTTGCGCGGGCTCGTCACCCATTACCTCGATTTCGGCCGGATCCGCGCCGGAGGTCTCTTCCGGCCCGAGGCCGTTCAGACGATGGTCGAAGCCCACCGCGAAGGCCGCGAGAACTTCAGCCACCAGCTCTGGGCGCTTCTTGTTTTCGAAATGTGGCGGGAAGCTTATCTCAAATAGTCGGCTAAGGCCGATAAAGCCTTTGCTCCCGCTTGGGTTATTCTCAAACCAAGCTTCTATCGGATCCCCGCCGGATGAATCTGGTCATCAAAATCTTTTTCGGCAAACATATCCAATTCATTCAGGGTTTCAATGCCAAGGCCTTAAAAAGCCTTTTTCTGAAGCAATACTGATCTTCATGTCTCTACCCAAACGTAAGAAATTTATTAAGCAGCACCATCTGACTTGAGTAAAGAGAAAATTCGCTGCACAGATCCAGTCGACATGAGGCTTAAACAATCATTTTTGATGGGAAAAATTGATGTTCTAACGAATTTTCCAAACTGATGAATTTTAGTAATTATAGCTATTTCAATAAGTTTCCAGAGCCAAGCAACGTCGGGTCAGCCAAGCAAGAAAACGGAGCGGGTGGATGGACGGAGGCGGAAGGCTTCGGCGACGGGAAGGCCGGGGACCCAGACGATCGAGCCTCCGGAAAGAAAGACCGGCAGGATGTCCCGGTCTTCGACTTCGACGCCCTTGGCCCGAAGGATTTCCTTGAGCTTCTTCGATCCGGGCGCGCCCAGGGGGCGGTAGCGGTCACCGGGACGGCGGTTGCGCACAAGCAAAGGAAACTCGATCCGATCGGCGTCCACAAAAGCCCGGCTCCGGTCGTCGAACGGCACGGCATCCGCGGCCTTGCGGCTCATCCGTTTTCCCCGAAAGCGCAGCCCATTCGGCAGAACGAGTTCTCCGGCGCCGTCCCATTCGATCTCGAAATCCCCAGGTTCCGCTCCGGTTTCCTGCGAATAGATCTTCCCTTTTCTGCGGCGGATTTCAAAACCGCCGGGAAGAACGCTGGCCCCGCATTCGGTCAATTTCAGGACGGATGTGATATGGCCCGAATCCAATCCCCGGAGGTCACCCCGGATATCTCGCAAAAACTCCCGGACCACTCTGGCGGCCAGGGCCGGCTCAAGCTCTTCAAGGGCTTTAGCATCGATCGCCTTCCGCCGGTTCGCCGGGCGCGACGTAACACACGCCAGCATTTCCCGGGACAACTCCGTCATCACTCTGTCCTCTTCCTGGAGGATAATGGCCAGGCGGCCGATGCGGGAGACAAGGCCGGGGCCGTATCGTTTTTCCAGGTAAGGCAAAAGCTCCAGCCGGATCCGGTTTCTCAAAATTCTCTTGTCGCGGTTCGATTCGTCCTCGCGGAAGGGAATGCGGCGTTTTTTCAGATATTCCAGGACATGACGCCTTTCCGCCTCGATGAGTGGCCTGACGATCCCTTCCTCTGTCGAAACGGCGATTCCCCCGAGGCCGGACATCCCGCTTCCCCGGAGAAGCCTCATAAGGTATGTCTCCGCCTGATCGTTCAGGGTGTGGCCGGTCGCGATCCGGTTCGCTCCCATTTTCAGCGCCGTCTCCCGAAGGAAAGCATACCGGAGATCGCGGGCGGCCTCCTCGAGGTTCATCTTGCGGGCCGCGGCGAAAGCCCGGACGTTTCCCTTTTCGGAGATAAACGGTAAATCGAGCCGGGCGCAGGTCTCGTCCACAAAGCATTCGTCCTCCCCGGCTGAAACCCTAAGGCCGTGGTTGAAATGGCCGACCTCAAGACGAATCCCGAATTCCTTCCGCATCTCCCAAAGCATGTGGAGGAGAGCCATGGAATCCGCGCCCCCGGAACAGGCGACAAGCACCTTGTCCCTCGGCCGGAACAACTTCCGCCGGGTTAACGTGTCACGAGCGATATCGGTCAATATCATTGTCACGGACTCTCATCCATCATCATCCTGATTTTTTCTTTCTTGCTTATAGATTATGCCCGATGCCTCTCTTTTTCAACTCCATCAACAAGGTTATCAACACAATACGAAAATGTCCGACTCTATTTTGCATGTTGTGTCCCCAGGATTATCCGCCTCAATGTGTGTTTAAAACGCAGGATGGGCTTCTACTCAGCTTTAAAGAACTGAGAAAGGAATGCATTGAAAAATAAGAAAAGAAAAAACCTATTCGAGGCCGCAACACACTTCCGTTGCCGGAGGCAGGGAGTATGGCGGAGGAGGGATTTGAACCCCCGACTCTGCGGATATGAGCCGCATGCTCTGACCGACTGAGCTACTCCGCCACGATCGGGCGCGTCAGATTGTAGCGGAACCTCCCCCTGAAGTCAACGCATCTCGGGCCGCGCATCAACTTGACAATTTCGATAAAAGTGTATATATTTAATAATACATAAATTTAGTCGTTCTGTAGAGTAGCAAGTTGAAATTAAATGGGCATTTTTATAGCAAGGCAAAAGAGGATTATAAATGAAAAACGAAAAAAAACAATGGGTTCGACCCCAGCTTATTGTGCTTGCCAGGGGCAATCCCGAGGAAAGTGTTCTCACCCATTGCAAAACGATGAATCCAAACCAAGCTTTCGAAGGACCGGGTGATTTGATTCAGCAAGACACATGTGCAAGTGGAGTAGCGGGAAATTGCCAACCCTGTCAAGCTCGAGCGGTTAGCGGATCTTAGTTGTCATTCATTAGAATTTAGTTTCCGCAAAGATAGTTATACATATTATTGGAGTCTTGTTCTTCTTCTTTCTTGATGTCGGGTTATCTAATCAATCCCCAGAGAAATCGATGAGGTTGGTTTTGCAGAACAAAATTCCACGGTTGCCCTTGGATGGCAGTCTTGATCTCACATATCGCTGCAACAATTCCTGCCGTCATTGTTGGTTGCGGCTTCCCCCCGACGCACCGGAAGGTCGGGAAGAGCTTGCTCTTGACGAAATCCTCCGCATCGTCGATGAGGCCCGCCGGATGGGCTGTCAGGCTTGGTTTATATCGGGCGGCGAACCGCTGTTGCGGCCTGATTTCCCGGAGATTTTCGACTCCATCACACGAAAATCCCTTTCCTACAGTCTCAACACCAACGGCACGCTGATCACCCCCGAGATCGCCCGCCTCTTGACCCGGAACGGAAGAAAAATGATTGCGCTCTACGGCGCAACGGCCGATGTTCATGACCACGTGACCCGCAATCCCGGCTCTTTTGAGGCAACCCTGCGCGGTATGGCTTACCTCAAGGAAGCGGACGCGGACTTCATTGTCCAGATCGTCCCCATGCGCGCCAATCACCATCAAACGGCCGGAATGGTAAACCTGGCCCATTCCTTGAGCCCGCAGTACCGGGTGGGAGCCAGCTGGCTCTGGATGTCGGCCTGCCGATCGGCCTCCCACAGCCATGAAATCGTAGGCCAAAGGCTGGATGCGGCCGACGTGATAAAGATCGACGTGCCGAATCCTGCCGCCGAATGGCGTCCTGATCCGGACGGCGACAAGAACGCGCCGGAGCCCTGTTCATGCAGCACTGTGGGGAAAGACGACCGCTTGTTCGCGGCGTGTATCGACTCACGGCGCAAATTCCACATCGATCCCTACGGGAAGATGTCTTTCTGCTGCTTCATCAAGGATCCGGACATGCGCGCCGACCTGCGCCGGGACTCTTTCGCCCGGATTTGGGACAAGTTCATCCCCTCGATGGCCGAAAAGGTGCGCGGCGGCCGGGAGTACCTGGAGAATTGCGGCTCCTGCGACTTGCGAAGAGATTGCCGCTGGTGCGCGGCTTATGCTTATCTCGAGCATGGTCGCTTCTCGGCCAAAATCGACTATCTCTGCGAGATCGCCGCGGAGGCCCGGCGATTTAAAGAGGAGTGGAAACAGACACACCTTCAATATTACCGGATCGCCGGCATCACGATCCGGATATCGGCGGATTTTCCCCTTGGAGACAAAACGTTCGCTCCCATTTTTCACAAATTCCAGGTTGAAGGTCCCGGGCCGGACACAATCTCGATCAGGTTGGCCTCATCGGTTCCCAAGTTGTCGGATCTCCGGTTAGGCAAGGAAGTCTATCGCCAACCCCCTTGGGCCATCTTCAGGCAGCCCGGCTCATGGGTCTACCTGGGGATAACGTCCGTCGGAGACGGCCGTGAACCCTATTGCGCGGCGATCTGGAACGATGATCACAGCCGGGGAACTATCTGCCGCAGAGCCGACATCTACGAAAAAAGACTGCATTCCCTGACGACATTCACCTCTGATCAGATTCTCATCGCCAGGGTTCTGGCGGACCGCCGGGGCTGTTATTTGCATGCCTCCGGCATCATCATCGACGGGCGGGGCTTTCTCTTTGTCGGTCACTCGGATGCCGGAAAATCCACGATGATGAAAATGCTTCGGGGCAAGGGAGAGATTCTCTGCGATGACCGCATCATTGTCCGCCGCTGGCCGGAGGGATTCCGCATCCACGGCACCTGGAGCCACGGCGAATTGCCGGACGTTTCTCCGTCCGAGGCCCCATTGCAGGCAATCATGTTCCTGGAAAAGGCGGACAACAATGAACTTATCCCGATCAGAGACAATGTGGAGAAGATCCATCGGCTGCTCTCCCATGTCATCAAGCCGTTGGTTACGGCCGAATGGTGGGAAAAAACCATGGATCTCGCTGAATCGATCGCCGCTGAGATCCCTGTCTACCGATTGCGTTTCGACAAAAGCGGCCGGGTAGCGGATCTCATGAAGGCTCTTTGAGCGACGGCCCCATGGGAGATCAAAGCTATACAGTGAAGCGCAGCTTGGCGCATCACCCCTTGTTCCGGAACAAGGCGCCGCTGCTCGGGCATCTGGATATCGAGCTGACCGAGCGCTGCAACAATGCCTGCATTCATTGTTTCATCAACCTTCCCGCCGATGATACCCGGGCCTGCCGCCGCGAGCTAAAGACCGATCAGTGGAAAGACATCCTCCGCGAGGCCGCGGAGCTCGGAGCGCTCTCGGTCCGCTTCACCGGGGGGGAGCCGCTGCTGCGGGAAGATTTCGCGGAATTGTACGTTTTCGCCCGAAAGCTGGGCTTAAAAGTCGTGCTGTTCACAAACGGCCGCCTGATCACACCGGCTCTGGCGGATCTCCTGGCAAGGATCCCACCCTTGATGAAGGTCGAAATTTCCGTCTACGGCATGCATCCGGAATCCTACGATGCCATAGCTTGCACTCCGGGCGCCTTTGCTGAGTTTAGACGAGGTCTGGATCTTTTGTCGGAACAGCGGATTCCCTTTGTGGTCAAGTCGACACGCCTTCCCGCCAATCTTGCGGAAATTGAAGAGTTCGAGACCTGGGCGGCAACGGTCCCGAGCATGGACCATGCTCCACCCTACTCCGTGTTCCTTGATCTGCGTGCCCGCAGGGATTCTCCCGCCAAAAATCGGCACATCGCCGGGCTTCGCATCTCTCCTGAAGAGGCGGTGGCTCTTATGGATCGGCAAGCGGACACCTATTGCAGAGAGATGGCCCGATTCAGCGCCCGATTCATGCGCCCTCAGGGCGACGAGCTGTTTTCCTGCGGCGCAGGTCAAGCGGGCTGTGTCGATGCGTATGGTGTTTTCCAGATGTGCCTGCCGCTCCGGCATCCCGATGTGGTCTATGGCTTGAATGGGGGTTCCCTTCGCCAAGCCCTGACGGAGACCTTCCCAATATTCAGAAAAACGCGGGCGACAAATCCCGAGTACCTCCGCCGCTGCGCCCGTTGCTTCCTGAAGGGATTATGCCTCCAATGCCCGGCGAAATCCTGGACGGAACACGGCACTTTGGATACCCCTGTCGAGTATCTCTGCCGGGTGGCTCATGCCCAGGCCCGTTACCTGGGACTGCTGAAAGGGAAGGAAAAGGCATGGGATATCGCGGACTGGCGGCAACGCATCAAATCCCTTGTCGAGAGAACGTCAGGCACCCGCCCAAGTGCTTACCAAGGGCCGGGCTCAAATCCTTGTCAAGGTGATCCATGGGAATAAGAATCCGTGTAGCAAGAATGATGCTCCAATTGGGGGCATTTCTTCAATCCCTTCCCGTCTTGATCATGAAGCCCGATGATCTTGTGGAATTCAGCCGCCAAAGCTATGCCAAACCTGAAAGCATCGAGAGCTGGGTGGAAGACTCCCTCGTGGATTCCGGCCTGACCACCGAAGAACGGGAGATTCTGGAGACGTTTCTTCCTTCCAGGTCCGGGAATCTTTTGCTTCTGGGCGTGGGAGGGGGCCGGGAAGCAATCCCGCTTGCGCAGATGGGTTTTCAGGTGACGGGCGTCGACTATGTTGCCGCGATGGTCGACCGGGCCAGGGAGAACGCCGCCCGCCGCGGGGTCCGCATGGAAGGCCTGGTGCAGGAGGTCTCCCGGCTGGACGTCCGGGAAAGCGCTTATGACATCGTCTGGCTGTCCCGGGCCATGTACTCCTGTGTGCCGACGCGCACACGGCGCGTGGCCATGGTCCGGCGGATCGCCCGCGCATTGAAGCCGGGCGGGCTGTTGATCTGTCAATTCTCCTTCCGCCCGGGCCCGCCTCAGCCAAGCCGAGGCGGGTCGGGGCGGCGCATCATCGCCGCCTCCGGCCTGGGAAATCCGGCGTATGAGAGCGGAGATACGCTGTGGTTGAATGTCGAATTTCTTCACGAATTCGGCTCGGAGAACGCCGTCAGGTCGGAACTCGAGCAAGGCGGGCTCTTCGTGGAACAACTCCGGACAGGCCAACCCGGCAACAGGGGCAGCGCCGTTTGCAGAAAGAGGCCGGAAACCGGCCAAACCTCAATTATGAAGAAGGAGTCGGAAAGATGACCATTCGGCTGGACGCGGTATATATTCCATCCGAGGATGTGGTTGCGAGAGAAATCGAGGGAGAATTGATCATCATTCCTCTCGCGGCCGGCATCGGAGACATGGAAGACGAACTTTTTACGCTTAACGAAACAGGAAAGGCCATCTGGCGGCGGCTGGACGGCAAGCAGGACCTGAGCGGAGTCGTCGCTGCCCTGACTCAAGACTACGAGTCGCTGTCTTCCGAAATCGAACGCGACGTTCTCGGCTTGGTGGAAGAACTGGTCAGGCGGAGAATGCTGGTTGAACTCCCGGCGATTCGATAAACCGCGGGTTTTCGTCGTCTATGGCGACGAATTGTCGCTCTCCGGCCAGGCCCTTCTGAAACTGATGAGAGATGTGCTGGCCAAGGGGCTGCCATTCCGGTTCCGCGCCCGGGGGCTGAGCATGGCGCCCTTCGTTCGGGACGGCGATGTTATCACCATATCTCCTACCCGCCGCTCCCTGCCTGGAGTCGGCAGAGTGGTTGCCTTTGTCAGTACGGAAACCGGGAAGCTTGTGGTCCACAGAGTTGTGGCTAGACGCGGCACAGCCGTGTTCATCCGGGGGGATTGTGTGCCGGAACACGCGGATGGGATCATCCCGCCGGAGAACCTGCTGGGACAGGTGACACGGATTGAAAGAAACGGGCGCAAGATCCGGCTGGGCGTGGGACCGGAGCGATACGTGATCGCCGGGCTTTCCCGCACAAGGCTGCTTATTCCCTTAGGTTCCCATTTCGCGTCTTTGCTGAAACCCGTGCTTCGGAAGCGGAAATGAACGCGAAATCTTTTGTTTCGGGGGGACGTCTGAGCCGATTGTCCTTGTGGAAGAAAACGGCCGTGCAGCGGAAGCCGTGGTCCTTTGACCTGGAGATCACGGCACGCTGCAACAACAATTGCCGCCACTGTTATATCAACCTTCCCGCCAACGATCCGGACGCAGCGCGGAATGAGCTCTCGGCTACGGAAATCGCCGAACTTGCCGATCAAGCCGTCGCCTTGGATGCCTTGTGGTGTTTGATCACAGGCGGGGAGCCTCTCCTGCGCGAGGATTTCCCTGAAATCTACATATCGCTAAAAAAAAAGGGGTTGCTGATATCCGTCTTCACCAACGCCGCCCTGATCACCCCTGATCATGTGGCCCTGTTCAAAAAGTTTCCTCCCCGGGATATTGAAGTCACGGTTTACGGCACAACGCAGGAAACCTATGAAAGGGTGACAGGGAAACCCGGGTCATTCGCCGCGTTCCGGCAGGGTCTGGATTTGCTTCTCGTTAACGACATTCCCGTGCACCTCAAGGCCATGGCCGTGAGATCCAATGTTCATGAGCTTCCGGAAATCGCCGCTTTTTGCCGCCGGCACACCCGGGATTTTTTTCGTTTTGATCCCGTCCTCCATTTGCGTTACGATGGAAACACCGAGCGCAATTCGGAAATCATCAGCGAAAGATTGACCCCGGAGGAAATCGCCGGGATCGAGACATCCGACGAGGAACGATCCGAGACTCTGAAAAAACACTGCGACAAATTCATTTTTTCCGAACCATCAAACAGCGATTGCCGGCATCTTTTCCGCTGCGGCGTCGGGAACAAGAGCTTCACAATCAGCCCCAATGGATTTTTTCACCTCTGCCCGTCGCTCCGGCATCCCGAGTGCATTCGGGATTTGAAGACGACGAGCCTGGTCGACGCCTGGGAGAATTTCGTGCCCGAGATTCGCGCAAAAACCTCCTCGGACCCGGTTTTCCTGGAAAAATGTCGATCCTGCCCCATTATTAATCTCTGTCTTTGGTGTCCGGCCCACGCCCATCTGGAAACAGGACAGCTGGACGGCTGGAGCGAGTATTTTTGCCAAGTCGCCCATGCCCGCAGGGACGCCATCGAAGAGTCCAAGTGACATCGCTTTCAAGTCTGAAAAAATATCCGCCGGACGTTGAAACCCGCCAAGAAGAACATCCTGACGTTCTTCAGGCACTGGATTACCAATACCGTCAGTGAGTCGTTGAACTCGACAATTCAGGCAATCAAGAAAACGGTCATGGGCTTCCGCAATCGAGGGCATTTCAAGATCGCAGTCTATTTTCATTGCGTTGGCCGGAATTTTGCCTTAATGTGATTTTTCCTTCAGGGCCGTGTCACAACGGCTCCTCCGGCACGTCAATTGAGATTGGCGCTCAGGTTTCTCCGGCCTGTCGGTCTAGCGCTTCGTCGAGGATCTCGGCCGTATGGCGGACCTCGATATCGGCGCCGGCCGAGCGACAGGCGCCCCGGATCTGGAGCAGGCAGCCGGGGCAGTCAAGGGCCACAAGACCGGCGCCCGTCGCCCGGATGGCTTCCAGTTTGTCGGCGGCCAGGGCCTGAGAGATTTCGGGATGGGAGGCGGAGAAAAGCCCGGCAAATCCGCAGCAGGCGTCGGGTTCGGATATCTCGACAAGCGGCTTCCCGAGAGCCCACTCCACGATCTCACGCGATTCCCCGGATGCTCCGAGGACATGCTTGTGGTGGCAGGAGTCGTGATAAGTCGCGGTTTTTTGTCCGATGCCGCCGCCCCGGCTTTGGATGGACGCCAAAGCCTCCGCTTCGAAGCGGGCCAGAAACCGGCTGAAAGGCATCACGCGGCCCGCAAGAGCCTCGGCCTTTTCGGACGGCGCGGCTGACGGGCCGATCTCGGCCAGCATCGTCGTGCAGGTCGGGCAGAGCGTGACAACAGTCCCCTCCTCAGGCATATCTTTCAGCGCTTTTCTGAATGTCTTCGCCGCCGCCGTCGTGTGGCCGGCGTTGGTCTGGGGAAAGCCACAGCAGGAAACCGGCCCCAACCGGACGTCGTATCCCAGCTTTTCAAGCACACGGGCCGCGGCCAGGCCGACTTCGGGATAAGCCTGTTCGATCAGGCATCCGGGAAAAATAACGACCGTGCCTTTGGTTGATTTCGACTCCCGCGACACCTCAAAAATCGCAGACAGCGGCTTTCGGGCCGGGGCGGGCAAGGCGCGTCCGCGGTCAAAGCGGCCCAGCCCGAGGGGAAAATTTCGGGCAAAGCCTTTTTTCGAAACAACCGGCCGCGCAACCCGGGCCAGCCCGAAGGCCGCCCGCGAAACTCCCGGACGGCCCATGACGCCGTCGAGGGCCACGCGCTTCCAGAACGCCTGGCCGGTCTCATCCACAAGCCTCTCCTTGAGCGCCCGAACCAGCGCCGCAATCGGAATCTTCGTCGAGCAGACGGCGTCACAGCGGTGACATCCAAGACACATATCGGTCATCTTTTTCGAGGCCTCGAGGCCGTGGATCCAGGCCGTGAGCAGACTGCCGATGCCTCCCATGTAGATATGGGCGAATTCCTTCCCTCCAGCCTGGAGATAGACGGGGCAGACATTGAGGCAGGCCGAACACTTGATGCAGCGGAGGACGTCGCGGAAAACGGGATCTTCGCGGAGGGCGCTCCGATTGTTGTCGAGAAGAATGACGTAGGCATGCTCCCGCTGTGGGCCGGCGAGAAAAGACACGTAGCTCGTCATGATCTGTCCGGTCGCACTCCGGGTCAGGATGCGGAGGAGGAGCAGCGCGTCTTCGACCGTGGGAACGATCTTTTCGATGCTGGCCAGGACGATATGCACGGGCGGAACGTTCGAACACAGCCGGCCGTTTCCCTCGTTGGTGACGAGCATCGTCGCGCCGCTTTCGGCGATGAGGGCGTTGGCCCCGGTCAGTCCGGCCCCGGCCTCGAAAATCTCCCGCCGCAACTCCTCGCGGGCTGTGCGGACGAGGGCGGGGATGTCCTCGGACATCTCACGGCCGAGACGACGCTCGAAGATCCCGGCGACATCGCCCCGGGTCATGTGAATGGCCGGCATGACCATGTGGCTGGGACATTCTCCGGCCAACTGGACGATCCACTCGCCGAGATCGGTCTCCCGGGGCCGGTATCCCCATTCCTCGAGAGCCGCGTTGAGCCGAGTCTCCTCGCTGACCATGGACTTGCTCTTGACGACGGTTCTCGCCTTGTGTTCCTTCAGGATATCCCGGATGAGGGCGTTGGCGTCGTCGCCGCTTGCGGCCCGCAACACTCGGGCGCCCCGGGCCGTTGCACGCCGCTCGAAGGCGTCAAGGAGGACCGGCATATCCCTGACGGCGGCATCCTTCACGGCGGCCAGCCGGTCGCGGAGCGCCTCGAAGTCCAGCCCGGCGAAAGCGGCCTCGCGCTTGGCTTTGTAGCCCTCGGCAAACGAGCGCAGGACCGCCCTGAGGCGAGGGTCGGGGAACTCTTTCTTTCTGCGGTTCATTCCTTTCCATCCAAGAGATAAATCTCGACGCGGGAGGGGCCATGGACGCCCAGTGTCAGCAGGCATTCGATATCGGCCGTCCGGCTCGGGCCGGTGACGAAGAAGGCACCCCGGGGTTCGTTTCCGTCCTCCTCAAAACAAGCTTTCAAAGCGGGCGCGAGATCTTCGGGGACAACCACGATCGCTCTGGCATCGACAAAGCAGAAACAATGTGGCGGCAGCATCCAGGCGTTGTTTTCAAAGGCATCGCTCCCGAATCGGACGAGGGTCCCCGTCTCCGCGATCCCGTAATCGGCTCTCACGACGGAGGCCGCGGCTCGAAGCCACTCCTCCGGTGTTTCCGGCCGCACGGCCGCAATTCCGGCGCCTCGCGCCGCATCGAAGAGATCCCCGGCACAGACGACAGGGCCTTCGATCTTCTCCGTATCCAGGATCCGGCGCACATCTTGAAGAGCGGCCGCTTCATCCGCCGCAGCCCGCACCTCCGCTCCCGCCACAACGGCCTTCTCGACAAACAAGGCGTCCGGCCGCCGCCCGTCCTTCACCATTTTTTCGCCTTGGCCGGCTCCATTTTCCGGAGATCCAGCCCGCGCTCGAAGGCGCCGATCCGGATCAGGCAGATCTCGCGAAGCGACGATGGATGGTGGAGGACTTCGGAGAGCGACTGCCCGCCGACCGCCCAGACTCCCCCGCCGCGGACAACGACCATCTTGTAATCATGAAGAAGCCGCACGAGATCCTCGACGTCGAACCGGGGCGGCAGAATGGGGATCACAAGGTAGAGAAAGGCCCCTTCGGCATCGAGCGGAATGATGCGATCGGACGGCTCGCTCTCTCCGGGATAGATAAAATGCGCCGCCGCCTCGGCCTCGGGGACGTAACAGTGAAGAACGGTCTGGAAATCGCTCCGGGCGTAGATGGCCTTGTGCATGGCGATCTCGGCCGTGTCACCGTCGCGGGCGTCGATGGGGAGGCGGAGAAGCGGGCCGCCGATATCCCTCGGCATGGAGGCCTTGGGGGCATAGAGCATGTCGGCGACACCGCGGACCGAGGCGCTTCCCGTGTGAAAGGGAGAAAGCCGCGACTCGAAGATCCGGGCGCCCGTTTTCCGGAACTCCCTGATGAGCTCCTCTTCGCCGGGAAAATCGCAGCAATCGTCGCCCTCGACCTCATAGCCGGAAGGAAGGTCCGCGAAGCAGGCCGCCGGATCCGCGCCGATCCGCCGTCGCAGCTCCTCGACATCGGCCCCGATCTTCCAGAGGAGCTGGACGATAGTGCCGGAGTTGTTGGCGACGCAGAGGCGGAAAAAGGCCTCGGCCAGAGTCCGGCCGCGGGCCACGGCGCCGTGGGCGTAAATGACCGTGAGCGGCCGCGACAACAGTCTTTCCGGAACGACGCGCGTCATCTCGACCGATCCGCTGGGGACGGCGAACCAGTCGACCGGAATCTCCCGGCCCAGGTGGGCGTAGCCGAGGGGATCGACCGGCCGGAAAGGCGGCGGCTCGGACGGCTTGGGGACGTCGTCGAGCGTAGCCAGAACCAGGTCCTTGACGTGGGCGTGCATGGAGGCCCGCACGCCCGGCGCGGACAGGATCCGGACGTGGATGTCGGTTTCGGACGAGGCCTTGTAGTAGCCGTAGTCGGTCGTGTCGGGAGACAGGATGCAGATTCCGCTTTCATCGAGATCGCCCTTCTGCGACCCCGTGGCCGTGATGGCGATCCGGTCCCGGCCGGAGGCGTCCGTCCAGCGCACGGCCATGTTTCCGCTGTGGCTGTTCTGGATGTCGTGGTTGAGCGAGGCGCGGCCGATCTTCTGAAAAACGGGCAGGAGGTCGGCTGCGGCCTTCCAGCGCGGGTCGCGGGTCATCTTTTCCTCCCCATGATGCGAAGAGCGGCAAGCGTTTTGGGAGTCGGCCGGCCTTCGGCGTCCCAGCCCCGCGCCTTGTAATAATCGGCCTTCATCGCTTCCATGTCTTCGCGGCTGACGCGGCGTTCCTTTCCCGCAACGAGGATGGGCTCGTCGGCAAACCGAGGCGGGAGGTCATCGTCAGCCGAAGTCGCCCCCGCCTCGCAGTTGAAGAGCCTTTCCAGCGAAGCGATGCGGTTTGCAGCCTCTTCGAGTTCGGACACGGAGACGCGACGGCCAAGGACGCCGCCGAGCATGCGGGCCCAGGGGTCGACGGAGAAGGCATAGCCCGTGAAACGGCAGATCCCCAGGCTGTCCTGGATGATGCCGATATTCTGCATGTTGCGGATTGCGATCGGCGACTGAAGCCGGCTGAACCGGGGGATCTCCCGCGCGCCGCCGAAAAAGGCCAGCGACACGGCATAACCGCCGCGGAGATGGCAGGCGCCGGAGGGCGACGTGGCATAGCCGAGGGCCTGGGTGTAGGATGCCCGCGGATCGTAGGCCGGGATTTCGAGCCGCTTGACGGTCATGGAGAGATCGGGTCGACCGCAGGATTCGGCCAGGCGGTGGGAGCCCTCGGCGAGCTTCGCGCCGAGGCCTTGGCGAAGCGCCGTCATTCGGACAAGGTTTTCCAGGGCTTCGGCGGACCCGAAACGAAGGGCTTGGTTTGGGTCGGGGACGGAATCAAGAAGGCCGTTCTCGCTGAGCTCCATGGCGCAGGCCAGCGTGCCGCCGTAACTGATCGTGTCCAGGCCGAGCTCGTTGCAGCGATAATTGGCCCGGGTTATCGCTTCGAGGTCGTAGATATCGCAGACCGGCCCCATGAGAACGACGGTTTCGTACTCGGGACCCTCGCCTTTTTGTTCGCATCCGTTCCGCCCGGGAACTCGGGTGTGGCGCTGGCAGCCGATGGGGCAGAGCCTGCATCCCCCGGCCCGCTCGAGAATCGTCCGGGCCAGGGTCTCCCCGGAGATCCTGGCGACGTCCTCTTCCCTATGGACACAGTCCTGGAAATTCCGGCGGGGCAGCATGTCGATGAGGTTGATGAGCTCGACGAGACCGGCCGTGCCGAGTTCGCGCAGGATACGCTTGGTGACCGGGGCCTGCTTCAGGAGATCGCGGGCCTGGTTGTAGCCGGATGCGTAGGCTTCGGCGTCGCGGAGGGTGGTTTTTTCCGCGCCCGCGACCCGAATCGCCTTGAGATTCTTCGCGCCGAATACGGCCCCTGCACCGCCGCGGCCGTAGACGCGGTTCCGGTCGTTGACCACGGCGGCGAAGCGGACCCGGTTTTCACCGGCCGGCCCGATGCAGAGGGTTTTGAGCGGCTTGCCGGGCTCGGCCTCGCTTTCCAGGAGCGCCGTCGTTTCGTGGACGTCTTTTCCCCAGATGTGGGAGGCCGGGCGAAGTCCGGCCTTCCCCGGCCGGATGTCCAGCATGACGGGGGCGGGCGATGCGCCGCGGATGACAAGGGCGTCGTATCCCGAGGCCTTGAAGGCGGCGCCCCAGGTTCCGCCGGAATTCGACGTCCCCATGACGCCGGTGAGAGGCGACTTGAAGACCATGTGGCCCCGGCCGGCCGTGGGGGCGTTCGTGCCGATGAGAGGGGATGCGGCGATGACCAGGACATTGTCCGGACTGAGGGGATCGCAGGCCGGGTCGACCGCGTCATAGAAGATGCGCGCGGCCATGCCGCGTCCGCCCAAGTAATCGGCGGCGAAATCGGGATCGAGGGCCTTTTCGACGACATCCCCCTTCGTGAGGTCTACGTCCAGAATTTTCCCGTGGAAGCCGGGGACGGAGGAAAAGGACATGTCGATCAATCTCTCCTCAACCCCGTGTCGCGAATCCATGCCCGCTTGCCGACGCGACAGCTTGCTCCGGAATACTCCCTGTGCCCGGCGGAAGTCTCCAAGCTAAAGAAAAAGCAACCGGGAAACGACATTCCCGTACTGCATGATTTAAACATGGCATCAGCTTTCTTCCGAACGGCTCAAGCTCACAATATCAAGAAATTACAATAGCAAAAGACCCAGGACGGCACAAGCGCGCCGAAGTCGAGAGGAGGTCAATCTCACACAATCACAACACGAGATAAAAGCCGCTAAAAAGAATGTTTAGATCGATTTCTTTAAAAAACGGGCGCGAAAAAATATTGAAAAAATTCTTGATAAACCAACGCATTCCCTGTATAGTGAAGCCTGCATCAGGAGAGGTTCGACCCCTCGGGGTCGGGCCCGGCAACCTGGGACGGACAACCGAGGTGCTTTCCCGTCGCAAGACGGGGATGTGGTCGCGAAAGCGCACGCGGCAACCAATTGTCCAGCGCGGAAACCCGCTCTCCTGATCGAGGAAGCGGGTTTTTTTGTTGCCCTAAGCGCGCCCCGGTCTCCCGCCTTGCGGGACCTCCCAGGAAGATATCGAGTTACGAGGAGGTCTTTTTATGAGCAAGGAATTTCTTTTCACATCGGAATCCGTATCCGAGGGCCATCCCGACAAAATGGCCGACCAGGTTTCGGATG
Source organism: Acidobacteriota bacterium (assembly GCA_033549365.1). Taxonomy (NCBI): domain Bacteria; kingdom Pseudomonadati; phylum Acidobacteriota; species Acidobacteriota bacterium. The sequence continues at coordinate 406,311 of JAWSUF010000002.1, read as the reverse complement.
CCGTCCTGGACGCCATTTTCGCCGAGGATCCCTACGCGAAAGTCGCCTGCGAAACCCTGCTGACGGAAAATCTGGCCGTCGTGGCCGGCGAGCTGCGGACGGATGCGACCATCCCCTACGAGGACGTCGTCCGCGGCTGCATCCAAGATATCGGCTACACCGATCCGGCTTACGGCCTGGACGGCGGAAGCTGCCGGGTTCTTCTTCGGCTCGGCCGTCAATCCGATAACATCGCCATGGGCGTCGACCGGGAAGAGGGCGAAATCGGCGCCGGAGACCAGGGCCTGATGTTCGGATATGCGACGACGGAAACACCCGAGCTCATGCCCCTGCCGATCGCGATGTCCCACAGGCTCGTCGAGCGCCAGGCCGCGGTCAGAAAGTCCGGAAGGCTTCCCTGGCTCCGTCCCGACGCGAAATCCCAGGTCACCGTCCGCTACTCCGGAGGCCGTCCCGTCGAGATCGCCAAGGTCGTTCTTTCCACGCAGCACGGCCCTGAAGTCTCCAACGCCGAGATTCGTGACGCCGTGATCGCCGAGATCATTGAACCGGTCATTTCCCCGCGATGGCGGGCGGCCGATATCCAATATCTCATCAACCCGACCGGCCGTTTCGAAATCGGCGGTCCTAAGGGAGACACCGGCCTGACCGGCCGGAAGATCATCGTCGACACCTACGGCGGCTCATGCCCCCACGGGGGCGGCGCCTTCTCAGGCAAAGACCCGACCAAGGTCGACCGGTCGGCGACCTACATGGCTCGCTACATCGCCAAGAACGTCGTGGCCGCCGGACTGTCCGACCAGTGCACGGTTCAGCTTGCCTATGCCATCGGGGTCGTCGAGCCGGTGTCGCTGATGATCAATATGAATGGGAGAGGCCGCTTTTCGGAAAAGGCCGTTGAGGAGGCCGTCCGCAGGATCTTCAAGGTTACGCCGCGCGGCATCATCGACATGCTCGACCTGAGGCGGCCGATCTACCGCAAAACGGCGGCTTACGGCCACTTCGGCCGCGAACTCCCGGAATTCACTTGGGAGAACCGCGACCGGGTTGATGCGCTTCGGGACTGGTTCGGCATCAAGGCCGACGCCGAGGCGGTGATCCCGCAGGCGATCTAACGAAATCGACAGGGAGATTTCAGCGGCGGATCTTCATCTTCAGATCTTCGCTCAGGGTATCGATCACCAGGCGTTCCGCCCGGGCACGGATATTCTGGATCCATAGGGCCACCGCAGGTTCGCGGACAGCCGGGATTTCATACCCAAGCTCAAAAGACTCCTGAAGACCAGCGATCCTGACCCGGCGGCGCCCCCAAGTCTTTGTGACCTGGAGATTCCGGTCATGGATGACCTACAGCCAGGCCTGGGTCGAACGGATATTCATGATCCCTGAAAAACGGGCGGCGATCTTGCTGTGGGGCAGGCAGCCGGCAATGGAGCGGAGCGGCCGATCCGGCCGAATCCGCTCGATCAGCGATATGAAGGGGGCAGCATTTTCCCGCATCCCCAGGTTGAACCTTGTTAAGATGACATGGGTATAGGGAAGCACAGGAGATGAGCCCCTCCCTAAAACTGCAACCCCAGCCCCAAGCCCGCCTTAAGGCCGCCCAGGTCCGCCTCGATGTCGCCGGGTATGACCCGGCACACGCTGTAGCTCGCCTGGACGTCCAGGAAAAGCGGGCCGGCAATCATAACCTGAACGCCGGCCTTCCCGATGAATCCGAGGCCGCCATCCTCGACCTTTCCGATGGGGTTTTCCTCCTTGTAGAGGACATACCCGACGCCGGCGCCGACATAAGGACTGATGCGGGACAAGTTCATCTTGTACTGAAGCCCGCCAAAGATGGGAATGAGCTGAAGGGTCGTAGACTCTTCGGTAAACGTCAGCACGCCGGATTTGTTGAAATAGCTCCCTCCGGCCCAGAGGCTCAAGCCTCCCGAAATTTTCAGGGAGATTTCTCCGCCATAAACAACGCCACCGTCGTAGATGTCCTTGAAAACAGCCTCCGAAGGAATGAAATAGGCGCCCCGGGCCTGGATCGAAAAAGTATCTGACGCCGCCGGCGCCGAGACCACAAGCAGAAGACATACGCAGAAAGCGAACTTGAGAATCGCAGTTTTTGCGAGCATTTTAATTGTCGTCGTCATTGGGTATATCCTTTCATTCGCTCATCGGAATATGCCCGAAGCCTCCCCAGCATCCCGATCACCTGAGCCGGTGGCGGTGACTCGTCACAGGCATTTCTGATCCTGCCTGCGTTTCGCCGCCGGAAACCGAAAACATCCGGCCGGATGCAGCCTGGAGACTGCGGCCGCCGTCCCAGGGTTTTCAAAGCCGGGACATCACCAAAGACACTATCGGTCTTGCTGTGTCATGTCAAGAGCGAGTCACATTATCATAGCTTTTTAAACTTCAAAATATCGTGCGATTTTGTTCAACCTCGATTTTTTTACTATAATAAGTGTATATATCCAGGAATCAGCTTCGGGATTGCGCATGACAATGTCGGACAGCAAAAAGATCGCAACAGTGAGCGGCGACCGCATCACCCTCCCTCCCCGCCTTGTCGTCCGCGATATTTCGGCGCTCTACACTGAACTCAGCGAAATCCTCGGCGGCAAGCGCTCCAGGCGCCCCTCCAGCCCCACCTCCGGCCCCGGCCCCCACCCCGCCTCCCAACCCACCTCCATCGATTTCAGCCGGGTCGAGGAATTCGACACCTCGGCCCTCGCTTTCATGCGCCTTTTCCGGGCAAAGCATCCGGAAATCGCCTTCGAAAACGTCAGCTCCGAACTTGATTCGGCCTTCGCCGCCTACGCGTCCCACGCATCCGCCGACTTCGACTCATCCGCAGCCAAGCCCACCCATCTCGGCCTTCTGGAAAAGACCGGCCTCTCCACCCTCCGCGCCTTCGAAAGCGCCCGCAAATTCCTGTCGCTCATGGCCGACGTCCTCCATCACACCATCGGCTATCTCACATCCCGCCGCGGCGTCTACCCCGGCGAAACCTGGAACCAGCTCTATTTCATGGCCTACCGCTCCTACCCCATCGTCTGTTCGATGATCTTCCTCGTCGGGGTCACCATCTCCCTGACGGCGGCCGTTCAGCTCAAGATGTTCGGCGCCGACATCTTCCTGGCCGATCTTGTCGGCATCGCCATGATCCGGGAACTCGTCCCGATGATGGCCGGCATCATCCTGGCCGGTAAGGTGGGCGCGGCCATCACGGCCGAAATCGCGACCATGAACGTCCTCGAAGAAGTCGACGCCCTGAAAACGATGGGCATCTCCCCGGAGAGATTTCTCATGGTTCCGCGGATTCTGGCTATCACCCTGGCCGTGCCGTTTCTCGTGGCCCTGGCCAACATCTTCGGCATCCTCGGAGGCATGCTCGTCGGCCATTTCCAGCTCGGCATCCCGCCCGAGACGTTCTACCGCCAGATGATGATGGCCGTCTTCCTGCGGGACGTCGTGATCGCCCTCGTGAAAACGATCGTCTTCGGCTGGACGATCGTCCTGGCCAGCGGCTTCAAGGGATTCTTCGTCGGCCGGAGCGCGGGCGAGGTCGGCCGGGCCACGACGGAATCCGTCGTCTTGTCCATCACGCTCATCATTCTCATCGACTGCCTCTTCGCCGTCATTTTTTACATGTGACCGCCATGGAGATCATCACCGCACAAAACCTCGACATCGGGTTCAACGGCGTCCCCGTCGTCCGGGGCATCGACTTCGCCGCCGCCGAGGGCGAAATCACCGTTATCCTCGGAACAAGCGGCAGCGGCAAGTCCACGCTTCTCAAAACCCTTGTCGGGCTGATCCCGCCTCTCGCCGGGGACATCTTTTACCGCGGCAACCGCGTCGACACGGCCTCTGAAGCCAGCTCCCGCGCCCTCTACGAAAGAATCGGCGTTCTCTTCCAGGACGGCGCCCTCCTGAATTCCATGTCCCTCTATGAAAACGTCGCCCTGCCGCTCCGGATGAGCGGGCGGCGCTTCCCCGAAGACATCACCCGGGACATGGTTCTGACGCGCCTCGACCAGGTCGGGCTGGCCCAAAGCGCGGCCAAAAGCCCGGCCGAACTCTCCGGCGGGATGCGGAAAAGGGGCGCCCTGGCCCGGGCCCTCATTCTCGATCCGGACGTCGTCTTCTGCGACGAACCCTCGGCCGGCCTCGATCCGGTGACATCGACCGATCTCGACGCCCTGCTCATCGACCTCAAGACGAAGCTCGGCAAGACCCTCGTCGTCGTGACTCACGAACTTCGCTCCATCGACCGGATCGCCGACCGGGCCGTCGTGCTGAACGAAGGGCGCCTCCATTTCCAGGGATCCCTGGCCGACATTCAGGAATCGCCGGATCCCTTCATCCGGACATTTTTTCTCAGAAAGGACGACCGCCATGACTAAAGAACAAAACGTCCGCCTGGGCGTCTTCATTCTCGTTGCGACCGCCGCGATTCTGGTTGTCCTGGCGGTCTTTCTCGTTCCAAAAATCAGGGAGGAGGGCGAGGCCTACTTCGTCAATTTCAAGGACATGTCGGTGGGCGGCCTCTTCCCGGGCTCGCCGGTCAAATACCAGGGCGTGGATATCGGCAAGGTGACGCGGATCCACGTCAACCCCGAGGACCTGAATTCCATTCTCGTCGATGTTCGCATCCGCAGGGACTTCTCCGTCAAGCAGGACATGCGGGCCGCCCTCGTCTATATCGGCATCACCGGGATGCGCAGCGTCGAGCTTTCGGGCGGAAGCGCCGCCTCTCCCGAACTCAAGCCCCGGGGCGAGATCGAAATGGCCCGCGGCCTGGGCGAAAAGGCCGAGGACATCGTGGCCAACATCGACTCCGCCGTCCGGAGCATCAACGCCCTGCTGAACGAGGACAACCAGGAAAAAATCGCTCTCTTTCTGAAAAACGTCGAGCTGAGCTCCGGCGTCCTGTCCTCCGTCCTCACCGACCGGAAGGACAACCTCGAGGCGTCGATCGCCGATATCGCCGCGGCCTCGGCCGAGTTCACCCGCGTCGCCGCAAACCTCGGCAAAATAACCGACGACATGGGAAAGGTGACCGGAGTTCTCGAATCCGGAACCGAGGAAGTTCTGGCCAACCTGACCCGGAGGCTTTCGGACGAGGAAATGGGCCAAGTGTTGTCAAATCTGGAAACGTTCGTCGCCACGGGGAACTCCAGCCTCAAGAAAATCGAATCCGTCCTCCTGTATCAGCAGGAGGAGCTCAACCGGATGTTTGCAAGCCTCGGCGAATCGCTGGAAAACCTGTCCCGGTTTTCCCGCGAACTGACCCAGGACCCGACGATCTTCCTCAGGCTGAGAAAGGAAAAGAAGAAATGAGAAAACTTGCCGTCTGTATCGCCGCCGTCGCCGTTCTTTGGGGTTGCATGTCGTCGCCCGTCCGCAGGTTTTACCAGATCCAGCTCACCGGAAACCGGGCCGAGGGGCTGCAGCCGATTCAACGGACACTCCGCGTGGATCCCGTCTCCGTCGACGACCTTTACGACGACTTCCGGATCCTCTACCGCGTCTCCCCCTTCGAAGTCAACTTCTATTCCTACGGCTTCTGGGCCGACAAGCCCGGCAAGCTCGTCGGCGACGCCATAAGCCACTACCTGGCCGGACACAATCTCTTCGCCGGCGTGACCCGGACCGTCACGGGGCCCGATCCCGATATCGTCCTCAAGTCCCGGATCCATGTCATCGAGGAAATCGACGAGCCGGATTTCTGGCACGGCCGGCTGGCCATGAGTCTCGAATTCCTGGAGTATCCTTCGGACCTTGCACTCCACACTCACACTTTCGACAGGACGGAAAAACTTCCGGGCAAGGATGTCGCCCATCTGCCCGCCGTGATCTCGCAAATTCTCGAGGAGGAACTGGCTCGGGCCGTGAGCGCCCTGGCCCGGAAAATCGTCGATCCGCCGGACCGCTGATTATCGCCCGGTCCCGTCTACTCCTCGCATGCCATGGTGTCCTTGAGGAGATGGCAGATTCCCGCAACCTGCTTCAGCTCCAGGACGAAAGCCACGCCCGTTCCCGGATTGCCCAGATCTCCGGCTTCCAGGATCGCCGCCAGAACGCTGTCGGTCCGGACCCGGGGAACGGCCGTCAGGATGATTTCCTTTTCCGGCTCGATGGGGATGCCGAGCATGGTTTTGGTGTCGTGAATCCCCGTGCCGCGGCCGAAGATGATGGTTCCCCCCTCGGCGCCGGCCGCCTTTGAGGCCTTGAGAATGCGTTCGGAAACGCCTTTAGGGACGATGGTGATGATCAGATCGAATGGAGGTTTCATGATGTTTTCCCCTTTCTCCTCGCATAAAAAAGTCCGAGGAGCATCATCGAAAGAATGGGCGCCAGGGCGACGAGGGCAATAAGGCCGAACCCGTCCAGGACGGGATGCCGGTTGTCCAGAGCGGAGGCCGTGCCCACGGCCAGAGCCATGACGAAGGTCACGGTCATCGGACCCGTGGCCACGCCTCCCGAATCGAAGGCGATGGAGATGAACGTCCGGTCCGAGAACGGCAGCATGGCCAGAGCCGCCGCATACCCGGGGACGACGATCCAATAGAGCGAAAGACCTGTCAGAATGCGGAACATGCCGACGGCCGTAAAAACGGCCACGCCGATCGAAAGGGCCAGAACGATGACCCGAGTCGGGATGGCCCCTGTCGAGGCCTTCTCGACCTCATGGCCGAGGATGCGGACGGCCGGTTCGGCGGCCGTCGCGGCGAACCCGAGACAAAACCCGATCGGGATGAGAATCCATTTTTGATCGAGGCCGCCCAGGGCAAGGCCCATGGCCTCGCCGACGGGCAGAAATCCGGTCTTGACGCCCTGAAGGAACAAAATCAGGCCGACAAAGGTCAGCCCGACCCCTTGAATCACCTTGACCAGGGCTTCGCGCGGCAGTTTCAGATAGACGACCTGGAACACGGCGAAAAACACGACAAGCGGGATCAAAGCCGTCAGGACTTCGAGAACGATGTCTCCGGCGTTCAGAAATTCGAGGATCATGTTCATCCGTGAAATATCCCCAGAAGCATGACGCCGATCACCGGACCGATCGAGGCGATCCCCACGATTCCGAAGCCGTCGGCCAGGGCCGACTTGCCGCCCAGGACGGAGACGACGCCGATACCAAGCGACAGGATGAAGGGCACGGTTACGGGGCCGGTCGTCACACCTCCGGCGTCAAAGGCCACGGGAACGAAGTTGGGAGGGACGAAAATGGACAAGATCAGGACCACGGCATAGCCCACAGCCAGGATCCAGGCGATGGGAATGCCGAGAATGACGCGCAGCATGGCCAGACTGACCGAAATGCCGACGCCCAGAGCGACGGTCAGGACGAGAACGCCCCGGCCGATGTCGCCGCCGGATACATAATCCACTTGGTAGGCCAGAACGCGGACGTCGGGCTCGGCCACGGTGGCCGCAAAGGCCAGGGCGAAAGCCAGAACCAGCAGGATTCCGAAGGACACCCGTTTCGGCAACTCGGCCCCGATGGCCTGCCCCATCGGGAGAAGGCCCATGCGGACGCCTTTCAAGAACAGAAGAAGTCCGGCCATGACCATGACCGCGCCGATGAGAAAACGGACGACAATCGCGAGAGGCATGGCGAGGACCGCAATCTGAAGGACGAGGACGAGCGCGGCGAGCGGCAGAACGGCCTGCAGCGTCTCGTGCAGAATCTCCTTCATGGATCGGTGTTTCCATCGGGCGGTTTGGGGCCCGGTTTTCTCCGGCGACGGCGGCGGACCGGACGCGGCGCCGACGGCCTGACCTCGGCGAAAAGCCGATCGAACGACTCGCCGTCTTCCGGGAGCCGGCTTTTTTCGAACAGGAAACACAGCCGGGCGGCCGGTTGGAAATGGGCCCTGTTTCTGAGGGAGGCCCGCATCCGTCCGGTGCGGAGAGCCCGGTGCAGGGCCGCTGCTATGGACAGAATCTGGACGGCGCCGGCCCGCATCGTCCGGGGGATTGTGGCACCCGTTTGGGCTTCCATCAGCGCCTCGTTGAGTACGGCCACCACATCTCCGGCGGCTCCCGTGACACGGGGTTCAAGCCAGGGCTGGAACAACAGAGCGTGCATTTCTTCGAGCGAAAACGGCCGCCCCGCCGCGGCCTCCCGTGCCGCAACGGCCAGAAGCGCACGCAGCCGGGCGAAGAGCGCGGAATCGGCTTCGTAGGCCTCTCCGGCCTTGCCCAGAACATAGCGAAGAAGTCCCCAGTTGCGGAGGGCATCGAAGACGGGCGGAAAAGCGGTCTTGAGATCCTTGTTCAGCTCCTCATAAAGACGGGCGCCGGAGCATCCGGTAAGGAGCGGGCGAAAACCGGGAATGGCCAGGGCCGTCGCCTCGTCGATATCAAAACCGATACGGGCGGCGTGGCGGACGACGCGCCAGACGCGCACGGGATCCTCGGCGAACCTTTCGCCGGGGTCGCCGATGACGCGGATCCTGCGGCCGGCGATGTCTTCGAGACCGCCGACATAATCGATGACGCTGAAATCGGCGATGTTGTAAAACAGGGCGTTGATCGTGACGTCCCGGCGGAAGGCATCCTCGCGGGGTGTGCCGTAAATGTCGGGAGCGGCAGGTGGACCGGGGGACGACGGCGCCTCGGCCGATGCGGGCGATTCGGACGACTCGGGCGAATCAACAGCATTTTCGCAGCCGTTGTCGGCAGGCGGAAGCGGCGTCTTGCGGAAGGTCGCGACTTCGATGACCTTGCCGCCCTGGAACCGGACATGAGCCAGCCGGAAGCGCCGTCCGATCAGAAAAGCGTTGGCGAAACGCTTGCGGATCTGTCCCGGCCGGGCATCGGTGACAATGTCGAAATCCTTGGGAGTGCGGCCCAGCATCAGGTCGCGGACGGCCCCGCCGCAGAGATAGGCCGTAAAGCCCAGCCGGTGGAGGCGGTTCAAAACCTTGAGAGCGTCATGATCGATGTCCCGCCGCGAGATCGGATGTTCGGCCCGTCTCAAGACAACGGGTTCATCCGGCGGCCGGCGAAAGGATGGGTTGTCTTCCATGCGCACGGTTTTAGAGCCGGGAATATCCCGCTTGGTCAATCAGAGTTTTACAGAACAACATTTCGGCGGACTTTTCAATATTGGGAAATCGGGAGATCTTTGAAACGTCACAATCTTCAAAAAATAAAGCATCAACACGCATCAAGATAAACCAACGCCGCCGCGAAGTCAATTTGAAGTTGGGCCGAGCCGCGGCGAGTGCGTGTCAGCGCCCCGACGGGGGGCGCGGCTTTCGCCCGCGGTCGCCGCCGGAGCGGGATTGCGGACGCCGGGAAGGGCCGTCGTCGCGCCGCCTGTTCCAGGGGCGATTTTCGAGGCTGCGGTCCGTTGCGAAAAGGCTCAAGTCCGCCTCGACTTCGGGAATTTTCATGTTGATGAATTTTTCGATCGCCGCCAGCCGGTCCTCCGTCTTCTCGCTGGCCAGGGAGACGGCCTTTCCGGATTGACCGGCCCGGGCCGTCCGGCCGATGCGGTGAACGTAGTTTTCATAATCCTCGGGCAGGTCGTAATTGACGACCATCTCCAGCCCGTCGATGTGGAGCCCGCGGGCTGCGACGTCGGTGGCCACCAGGATGGCGAATTTCCCGGCCTTGAAATCGTCCATGATCTTCAGCCTCTGGACCTGGGACAGGTCGCCCGTGAGATGACGCGTCCGGAAGCCGTTCGCGGCCAGATCCCGGGCTACATTGGCCGCCGAATGCTTCATGTTGGTGAAGATGAGGACGGTTTGCGGCTTGCGGGCCTGGAGAAGGCCGATCAGCAGGTTCATCTTGATGTGGCTCTTCACGCGGTAGAACTCCTGGTCGATGGTGTCGACCGTTATCTGCTTCGGCGTGACCGAGATGAACTCCGGCTGGTCCATGTATTCATAAGCGAGCCGCCGGGCCAGGGTGTTCAGCGTGGCGCTGAACAGCATGGTTTGCCGTTCGCCCGGAGGCGGCATCCGCTTGAGCAGGCGGCGGATATCCGGGAGAAATCCCATATCGAAGAGGCGGTCGGCCTCGTCGATGATCAGAATGCCGACTTCCCTGAGATTCAGAATGCCGCGCGATGCAAGATCCAGAAGGCGGCCGGGTGTACCCACGACGACATCCAGGCCCTTATTGAGTTTGTTGGTCTGGTCGGAAAGGCTCACGCCGCCGAAAATGCTGGCAATCGAAAAATTCATGTGGCCGTTCAGCGATTGCGCTTCTTCCTCGATCTGGACGGCAAGCTCCCGGGTCGGGGCGATGACGAGCGCCTTGGTCCCGGGGGGGAGGTCGCCCGAGAGAAGCTGTTCGAAGATCGCGATCAGGAAGGCCGCCGTTTTCCCCGTTCCCGTCTGCGACTGGACGGCGACGTCCAATCCCTGGAGAGCGATGGGAAGCGTGCGCGCCTGAACATCGGTCAGTTGTGTGTAGCCGCGGTCGGCGATGCCGCGCCGCAGGCGTTCGTCAAGTTTCAATTCGTCAAAATTCATATCGTTACCTTATTTCATAAAATTCATCACAGGGGAATGAAATCCAGGAGGGGCTAAACACTTCTACCCATTACAATTCCATCAAGTGAATAAGAAAGTATTATACTCTTTCAGAGCCTGTACAGCAAGCAAAAAGCCATTCCCCTTTAAACTTTGAATCTTGACTTTTTTGATGAATGTATTTACTGTTATTACATATGGCCTTTGGCGCTGAGAATTGAGGAGATCGCGATGAAAATCCGGGAACTCAAAGTCACCCGAATCGGCAACTCCCGCGGAGTCCGGCTGCCGGCTTCATCCCTGAAACGCTATGACGTCGGTTCATCCGTGATTATGGAGGAACGGACCGAAGGCATCCTTCTCCGGCCTGTAGGAGACGCGACAGTCAAGCTCGGATGGGAAGACACCGCACGGGAAATGGCAGGGTCGGGAGAAGATTGGAGCGAATGGGACACAACTGTCGGAGACGGACTCGACTTGCTGCCTTGGGATCCTTCGAAGAAACCCCGGGTCGAGGAACACAAAAGCCGTTACAAAACCAAACCGCAGCCGAGTCCGCAGGCTTTTTGGCGCTACGAAATCCGATGGGCGGCGCTCGACCCCTCGCGGGACTCGGAAATGGCAAAAACGCTGCCGGTTGTCATCATGAGCCTGAATGAAATGAACGCACGGCTCGGCACCGTAACCGTCTGTCCGTTGACCAGCCGGCTCCACCCGGCCTGGCGATGCCGGCTGTCCGTCAGCTGCATGGAGCAGCCGGCTGAAATCGCGGTCGATCAGTTCCGGACCGTCAGCAAAGCCCGCCTGGGGTCGAAAATCGGCATGCTTTCCGACGATGAGGCCGCCCGCCTCCGGCGCCTCATCACCGAAATGTACGGAGAATAACCCCGGCGCCGGGGTTGTACGCGAGTCGAGGTTGCCGTGGCGGCGAGGCCGCGGCCTGCGAAGGCGTAGCAGGCCTACGTCGAGCAGGCTGCAACGAAGCCGACGCGGTAAGATCGGCTCGCCCGAAGGGTGAAAACGCTGTAATAAAGAGAGAGATAATAAAACAGCGTTTTCACGTACGACCCCGGCACCGGGGCTGTGCGCGAGTCGAGATTGCCGTACATGATTCGTCGGCTTCCGCTTTACGGGCTCGGGTGAATCCCTTCACAAGACGTGTCCGGGCCCCGGCGAGTCCCGTCCACTCCGGCTCCGGGTCTCGCTCTCCTCGACCTGCGGTCTCGGATCCGTGCCCGCTCGACCCTCCGACGGCTTGCTCCGGGATCCCCCCTGCGCCCCGCGGAAGCCTCCTTGCGAGGGATAATATGGTGCGACGCAGTCGGAATGGTGAGATCGGTTCCGGCTATTCCCAGCGGAAGAATTTGGCGGAGACAAAGACGCCGACGATCAGAATCCCGACCAGCACGCCGACCTCGACGAGATGGCGGCTCCACGGGTTTCCGAACCAGAGGCCCTGGAGCAGGGTGACGACATGGGTCATGGGCAGAGCCTTGTTGATCGTCCGGACGACGGGCGGGAACATCTCTTTGGGAAACGTGGCGCCCGACAGAAACAGGTTGGGGAAAAAGATCACCAGGCCCAGGATGTTGGCGACCCGGGAGGTCCGGGCCAGCCCGGCCAGGAGAAAGCCGGCCGCAAAAAAACTGAGGCAGCTCAGCGTAAAGGCCAGAAAAACGGATCCGGCTCGGCCGCTGAATTGCAGGTTGAAAACGATCCTGGCGGCGACGATCAGCAGTCCGGCCCCGACGAGCGTCATGGCGAAGTGGACGATGATCTGGGCCGCGATCACGGCCGCCGGACGGAGCGGCGTCGCCCGGTAGCGGCGCAGGATGCCCTTCTCCCGGTACCCGCTGACGACGACGGCGATGGACAGTAGCCCGGTCGAACCGATGATCATGGCCATGTAGGCCGGGGTGCTGACGTCGACGGTGCCTCTCCCTCCGAAGAAGGGGTTGGGCTTGTTTCCGTAGATCCCGCCGAAAAGAAAAAGGAGAAGAAGCGGAAAAACCAGCGTGAAGAAGAAGGCCTCCGGCTGCCGGAGGTAGAGCTTCATTTCCACCCAGGCCAGTTTCAGAAATCCCCGCACGATCTCACTCCCTCATCCGATCGCCCGTCATCGCCAGAAATACGTCCTCGAGGTTGGGATGCTCGGTGCGCAGGTTTCGGAATTTGACGCCCCGGCCGTCCAGGGCATTGACGACGGAACAGACCAACCGGTCGCCGCGGCCGCGGACGACGATCCGTCCGCCCGACATCTCGACGCCGCTTACGCCGGGAAGCTGCTCGAGGATCCCGGGATCGGCACCGTCTTCGACCGTGAAGATGACGCGGGTTTCGCCGCCGAGATTCTGGACCAGGTTTTCGGGGGTGTCGAGAGCGACGATCCGGCCGCGGTCGATGACCAGAACGCGGTCACAGAGCTGCTCGGCCTCCTCCATGAAGTGGGTGGTCAGGAAAACCGTTTTGCCCCGCTTCCGGATATCCCGAACGAGGTCCCAAATGGAGTGTCGCGCCTGGGGGTCAAGGCCCAGGATACGGATCGTCCCTCCGTCGGATGTCCGCAGCCCTTCCAGGCATTCGATGGTCGTCGTCTTTCCGGCCCCGTTGGGGCCGACCATGCCGAAGATCTCTCCTTCGGCCACCTCGAATCCGATGCCGTCGACGGCGCGAAAATCCCCGTAATCCTTGCAGAAGTCGCTTACGAAAATCGCCCTCTGGGTCATGGCCTCAACAGAGGACACTATACGCCAAAACCCCGGAAACTTTCAAAACGCCGCGTTCCTCTCTATTCAGAAAAAGCGATGATCGTTCTTTTGCAGACACCCGATCTTATTTATCGGCCAGCATGTAGGCCGTCGCGTAGACGAGGCGCGAGACCCGGGCGATCAGCTCGCCGGTCACCTTCTCCACGGAATCGCTCGTCTGGTGATAATCCGAGGTCATGGCCGTGATGGCGAACATCCAGGGCACGTTGACGGCGGCGAAGGAGGAGTGGTCGCTTCCGCCCATGCCGCGCCCGCCCTCACTGGAGGCCTCGCGCAGGAAGACTTCGAGTCCCACATAATTGTTGACCGTCCGGAAAATGTCCGCGAAGCCGCCCTCCTGAGAGAAGGAGATCGGCAGGAAATCGGCGACCTTGATCGTCTTCAGGACGTCCTCGCCGCCCGGGAAACTGAACATCCGGGCCATGCGTCCAAAAGTTTCGGCATCGTAGGGACGGCTGATCATGTCCATGTTGAGGTAGGCCACGGTCTTTTCGATGGGGAAGGCCGGATTGCGCACGTAATAGCGGGAGCCGAGAAGTCCGCTCTCTTCTCCGGTCCAGAGGGCGAAGACCACCGTCCGCTTGGGCTTTTTGGGATTGAGGGCCATGGCCCGGGCGATGTTGAGCACGCCGACCGAGCCGGATCCGTTGTCGTCGGCGCCGTTGAAGACATAATCCTCCCAGGCGCCGAGGTGGTCGTAATGGGCACCGATGACGACGACTTCGTCCTTGAGCGCGGGGTCCGATCCTTCGATATAGCCGATGACGTTCGAACAGCGGACGAACGAGGCATCGACCTTGTTTTCGATGGTGACGCGCGTCCCCGGAAGGCCCATCGAGGCGGACTTTCCGGTCGATTCGATCTTCTTTTGAAGGTCATCGATCTTCAACCCGGCGCCGTCCAGGATGGCGTCGGCCATTTCCCGGCTGATCGTGATCGTGGGCGAGCCCTCCCAGGGCATCGTTCCCGCGGAACCGGGGATCAGCAGCCTCCGCCTTTCACGCTTGATGATGGGGCGCGAGTCGTCGACCGGACGGGGCCGGGACATGCTGTTGAACATCTGGGAGTCGGAGATCGTGTTTTGAACCTGAAGGATGGCCGCCGGTCCGAGCTTGGCGATCTCGCGAGCCTTGTTGAACCCGCCGCCGCCCCGCATCATGGGCGATTGAGCCGGAAAATACTTGTCCTTGAGCTCTTTTTTCTGGAAGGGCGAGGCCGGATTGTCCTTGCCGGGCGCTTCGGTGAAGATCAGGACGATCTTCCCTTTGACGTCGAGGCCCCGGAAATCGTCGTAGCCGATCTCCTTTTCCGTGATTCCGTAGCCGGCAAAAACGACGGGCGCCGTGATCGAGCCGGCCGTCGAGGACATGCTGGTGAAGTCGACGCCCTGATGGAATTCCCGCGTGGCCAGCGTATCACCCTTGCGGATTTCAAGACCGATCCGGGCGGAGGGATTCGTGATCTGCTTGAGGGCGAACTCCTGGAGATAGCCTTTCTGAGCGGACGCGGCCGGTCCGGCCGGCGCCATCGCTCCCATGCCGCGCCCGGCGCCCGACATCGGAAGCGGATCGCCCGCCGGCTTGATGTTCCAGAGCGCCATCAGAGAGGCGGCATAATCCGCCGCCAGGCGGTAGCCGCGCGTCCCGACCTCGCGGCCTTCGAGAAGATCGGAGGCGATATAGTTCAGCATGGCCAGGGAATCCTTGGCCGTGATGGAATCGAATCCGGGTTTCATGGCCTCGGGCGGCGCCTGGACTTTTTCAACCCGGACGAGGTTCTTCAGGATATCCTCGGGTTTGGGCGGGGCCGGAGTCTGGGCCAGGGCGAAAACGAAAACACAGGAAAGAAGGATTGCGGCGATGACGGATTTTTTCTTCAAGACGTCCTCCTGGGAGAATGATGGCCCGCGGGCGGGCGGAATTTAACCATAAGATGATTTAGACGTAAAACGCCCCTCTTTTCTTCCCTTATCAATTCCCGATTTCCATCGTAAAGAGCGAGATGCTCATGGGCGGAACGTCGAGTCTCCCGCCGAAGGGCGCGGAAGGCGTCTCGCGGATTTCGACTTCGGGCGGCAGGCCCGGAACGTTCTTGGCCTTCGGATCCGTCCCCTCGATGCGGAAAAGCCGGGCCCGGCGCGGCGTCTTGAGTCCGGCGAGGTCGAGCGTCAGCCCCTGCTCCGTCCGGGTCGGGTTGACGATCCCCACGGTGAACGTCCGGCCGTCCTCGCTCCATGCGGCCATGACGTCGAGGGGTTCGGGAGCGCCCTCGACGGCGACGGGGATCGTCCCGAAGTGCCTGCGGTAGAGTTTGAGGACAAGTCCGGTCGTTTCGAAGGCGGCTTCCGTCTTGCTCGTTTTGATCGCGCCGATGACGTTGACGGTCTGAGCGTAGTTGGCCATGAAGATGATGTCGCTCTGCCGGGCGTATTCGTGGAGGCCGGCCGCGATGCCCAGGGCGTCCTGGAGGAAATACTGGGTTCCCAGTTCGCCGTAGATGTAGGGGCCGTACCAGTAGTTCCACTCATCGAGGGCGATCCGGATGTCCCGGCCTTCGAGCGCCGGAATGGTCTCGCGATACTCGCGGTGGGCCTCGGCGATCCGCCGGACGTTGAAGGGGATCTGTGACACGTGGGACAACAGACCCGGCTTCTCGGCGCAGTAGAAGTGTTCGCTGATGAGATCCATGTGATCGGCGCATTCGGCCATCATGGTGCGGCTCCAGTTCCCGACGGCACCGACGGCGATGAGCCGAACATCCGGATCCGCGGCCCGCATGGCCTCGGCGAAGGCGTTGTGCTTCCTGACATAGTCGGCAAGCGGCATGTGACCGAGCTGCCACGAGCCGTACATCTCGTTGCCCACGGCCCACCAGATGCATTTCCAGGGTTCGAGGCGGCCGTTTGCAGTCCGGACCCGGCCCATCGGCGTGTCGGGGGCTCCGTTGACGTATTCGACCTGCTCGACGGCCATGCGGACATCGCCGAGACCGGTATTGACCGCGATGAAGGGCTCGGCCTCGACCAGACGGCAGAAGTCCATGAACTCGTGGATGCCGACGTCGTTGTGCTCAACGCCGAGCCAGGCCGGGTTTTTGCGCGGCGGCCGCTTGTCGCGGTCGCCGATTCCGTCACGCCAGTCGTAGCCGCTGACGAAATTGCCGCCCGGCCAGCGGTAGACGGGTGAGTCGAGCTCTCGGAGAAGCGCCAGGGTGTCGGGGCGGAAACCTTCGACGTTGTCGGCCGGCATGAGCGAGGCCGTTCCGATCCGGAGGCTGCCGCGGCCGGATGCCGCGATCTCGAGCCGGGCCTCGTTCGAGGAGGCCCCCGCCGTGAACACCAGCGGGAAAGTCCCGAAATCGGTCCCGACCTCATCGACGGTCATTGTTTGGCGGCCGGACTCGCCCTCGCCCCAGACGAAGCTTATGCGCACGGGACCTGTCTGCGGAGTTCCGGCCAGGACGACCCGTCCCTCGTAGGATTTTCCGGCAACGACTCCAAGACCCGTCTGGACGATCCCGGCCTCGACACCATTGAGCGTGATTCGGGGCGTGTGGACGCCGACGAAAGGCTTCGCCGTATCCATCGATACGGACGCGGCCTCCCCCAGCGGCTTCCAGGGCGAATCGGCGGCGCCGACGGCGTCAAAGAACTTCCGGTCCTCGAGCATTTCGGCCCAGATGCCGCCGTAGATGCAGCGCCCGAGGTGCTCGATGAACTGGCCGTAGATGTAAGGCGAAATGGGATGCAGGCGGCGGTCGGCGTCGATCCGGACTTCGGGTTTGACCTCACGCGCCTCCAGGAGATCGAGGCGGATGTCGTCAAACCAGGCCGCGCCCGCGGCCCGGCCCCAGCCTCCGAAGAGGCAGTTGACCTGGAGGGCGTCGTTGGCGCCGGCGTCGAATTCGAAAACGACCTCGGTCCAATCCGCGGTGCCGGTGACGGCTTCCGTGCGCCAACCCGAAACACCATGAATGTTGAGCAGGGCGCCGGCTCCGCCGTCGACGCTTCGGACATCCTCTGTCTTGATCCAGCCGCTCAGTCGGTAGCGGGCGAAGGGGCGGACGGGAACGACGGCCGTCCAGGCCAGATCGCCTCCCGTTTCGGAGGAAATCATGATGCTTCGTTCTCCCGTGCGGGCGACATCGTCGACGCGGAATTCGCCGTCCTTGCGCCAGACTGCGCTCTTCCAGCCGCGCGGCAGGTTGCCGTCCATCTCCTCGAAGGAGGGATTCGGGATGAACTGCGTCACGCCGGCCAATGGATCGTCCGCCGCGGGACGGGACGGGCCGCAGGCTGTGACGAGGCACAAGACGGCCAGGACCGTTGCCACAATCGCTTTTTCGACTATCGATTTCTTTCGCTTGACCATAACCCCTCCTCCTTATCTATTTTGGAGACGATGTTAATGCTTCCCCATTGTCTAAGGGGGGTGCCCGGCTCCGGGACCGTGCGCGAGTCGAGGTTACCGTTTCGACAAGGAAACGGCCTGCGAAGGCGTAGCATGCCTACGTCGAGCAGGCTGCGACAAAGTCGGAATGGTGAGATCGGCTCGCCCGTAGGGTGAAAATGCTGAAATGAGAGAAAGATTGAAAAATTCAGCATTTTCACGCACGGTCCCGGAGCAAGACGTAACCCTATTTGATCGTCCATTCCTGTATACCGGCCGACCATTCCTCCTGAAGCTGAACCTCCAGGCGCAGGCCGGTCGTCCGGACGGGCGCGAAGCTCACCGTATTGTAGGCATTGAGGACAACGCCGTACTCATCCCCGGTTTCCACCGGAAGCCACCGGCCGCCGGATCTGTAGAGCAGCCGCCAGGAGGCGGGGACGCGGCACTGCCCGGCACCCGTGTCATCGAACCAGTAAACCGAGGATTCGGAGACGCGAACGGGAGCCTTGAAGGAGTATTCGATCCACTCGAGTGTTCCCTTTTTGGGCCACCAGTGCATGTAGCCGGCGGCATCGCCGGAAGATTCGGGTTCGTATTGATCGTTGACGTTCTGAGGCCTGACGGCGCCTTCGGACGCCTTGACTTCGGCCATCGAGGCCGGGCCGGGTTCACGGACAGGCCGGGCTCGGGCCGGATCCCGGGCAAGCCAGACGGCCATCTCACCCTTGCCCCTGTTCGCCCAGGCGTAATACGGAATCAGAGTCAGGATTTCCGAAGCCGTCTCCAGGCGGCCGGATTTTTCCGAAAGCGCCTCGGCTTCGGCCGTGATGACCGTAATCCCATTCAGGAGTCCGGGCCGGTGCTCGACCCGAAGATCAGAGGCGTCGGGCAGCACGAACTGATGGACCCGGCCGTCGTTGTCGGGCCATTCGGCGCAGTAAACGAGAGGACCGCGCTCGACGGCCACGCGGCCGCGGTTCACCTCGACGGCCTCGTGGGACAGGACACGGCGCGGCGCCATGGGCAGGCTGATCTCGACGCGATCGCCGTCGCGCCAGGTCCGGCGCAGGGAGACATAGCCGTTCCGGATGTCGAGGGCCGCCTCTTCGCCGTTGACCTTGACGACGGGCCGCTTTTCGGTTCGATCCAGGTAGGTGTAGAGATCCGAAGGAATGGGCTGTTCGACGGCCCAGCCCGGAATGCGGACGTGAAGCGTGAAGGCCGCGGGCTTTTCGGGCCGGACATCGACGGTCACGTCGCCCGTCCAGGGATAATCGGTCGTCTGATTCAGAGTGACCCCGGTTTTCCCGACCGTCGCCCGGGCCGATCCCTGAACGTACAGATTGACGAAAAGACCGTCCTTGGAAACGACATAGGCGTATTCGGGAACGGAGGCCAGAATGCGGGCCACATTGGGAGGACAGCAGGCGCAGGGGAACCACGGTGTCCGCTCATGCTGGCCGAAGGAGGCGAGGGGATTGGGATAGAAAAACTTGTCGCCGCTCAGGGAGATGCCCGATAGCAGCCCGTTGTAGAGGATGCGCTCCATGACGTCGGCATACTTGCCGTCCGCCTTGAGCAGGAACATCCGGTGGTTCCAGAGGAAGGTCGCGATCGCCGCGCAGGTTTCGGCATAGGCGCTGACATTGGGAAGCCGGTAGGCCGGGCCGTATCCCTCCCAGGATCCGGCCGCGCCGATGCCGCCGGTGAGGTAGATCTTCGTGCCGATGACGTCGTCCCAGATGCGGTCGAGGGCCGCGATATAGGCTTGGTCGCCCGTCAGAGCGGCGATATCGGCCATGGCCGTGTACATGTAGTTGGCGCGGACGGCGTGGCCGACGGCCGTGTCCTGCTCGGTGACGGGCTTGTGGTCCTGGGAATATTCTCCGTAGAGTTTGCGGCCGCTATCCGTCCGGCCGCGCACATCGAGGAAGAACTTGGCCAGGTCGAGATAGCGGGCATCGCCCGTGATCCGATAGAGCTTGACGAGACCGATTTCGATTTCCTGGTGCCCCGGCGGATCCTGCCGTTTTCCGGGTCCGAATTCGGCCAGAATGAGTTCGGCGTTCTTGAGAGCGATGTCGAGGAGGTTGCGTTTGCCCGTAGCCTCGTAGTAGGCCGCGGCCGCCTCGTAGAAATGGCCGGGATTGTAGAGTTCGTGGCTCATGTAGAGGTTGGCCCATCGTTCGTCGCCCATCCAGTCGACGGGCGGGGGGCCGCCGATCGTCCGGGCGCTATAGAGATACCCGTCCGGTTCCTGGGCGGCGGCGATCTTCTCGGCCAGGCCGTCGATGTAGGCTTCAAGTTCAGGATCGCGCTCGAGTGACAGCGCATAGGCCGCGGCCTCGATGACCTTGAAGACGTCGGAGTCGTCGAAGGGGAAGCGCGTGCAGAACTCCCCGCCGGTTTCACCCTGGAGCGCTTCCGCGGCGAGCTCGAAGTTGCGGATGCGCCCGGTCTCCTCGCTCTGGCGGAAGTTGTGGGGAATGGTGACCGTGCGGTTCGTCTCCAGGCGCGGCGCCCAGAAATCGTCCTCAAAGTGGACGTCGGTGAAAGAGACGGGCTTATGGGGATAATCCGAAGCGGCCTTCGGCCCGCAGGCCGGAACGACGACCAAGGCGGCGGTGACGGCCGTGATCAGAAGGAATCCCCGGACGGTGTTTTTTCGGAAGAGACGGGTCATGGACGGACCTCCTCATGAATGATTCACCATCAATATATTTGATATCTCCCTCCCCCGCAACCCTTTCCGCTCAGACTGCCGGAAATGATTGATAACAATAAAAATGACTGTTTTTCAGCTGCTTGGACTGCCGAAAGTTATTGAAAAGAAAGGTCTGTGTGTTGGCTTGCGCGGGATGATGCGTTAGAATAAGCCTGTTCGCAATTCAGGTCCGGGAGGTCTCATGTCAACATCCCATCAGTTCGCCGCTGTTTTCACGCTGTTTCTTATTCTTAACGCAGGCACCGCCTGCAAGTCCCCCGAACCGCCTCCGGCCTGGAGTCCCGCCGAGGGGCGCATCATGACGCGCTGGGCGGCCGACGTCGATCCCGTCCTCCCTCATCCCGATTATCCCCGCCCCCAGATGGTCCGCAACGATTGGATGAACCTCAACGGCCTCTGGGAATACGCCATCCGTCCGGCCGGCGATCCGGAACCCGAAGCCTACGACGGGCACATCCTCGTCCCCTTTCCCGTCGAGTCCGCACTCTCCGGCGTTAAAAAGGCCGTCGGCCCCGACAACCGGCTCTGGTACCGCCGGACCTTCCGCCTCCCAAAAGGCTGGGATGCTAAAAGAATTCTCATCAACTTCGAGGCCGTGGACTGGGAAACGCGCGTCTCGGTAAACGGCATCGACATCGGGACCCACCGCGGCGGATACAACCCCTTTTCCTTCGACGTCACGGATGCGCTCAGGAAACGTGGAGAACAGACTCTCGTTCTTTCCGTCTGGGATCCCGTGGATGCGGGAACACAGCCCCGCGGCAAACAGGTCCGGGAGCCCCGGAGCATCTGGTACACGTCGGTCACGGGCATCTGGGCCACAGTCTGGATCGAACCGGTCGACCCGGAACACATCCGCTCCCTTCGCATCATCCCCGACATCGACGCGGAAGAAGTCCGCATTCAGGTTGAGGCCGCAGGAGGAGAACGCGTCAAGATCGCCATCCTCAGCGAGGGCGTCACAGCAGGCAATGCCCAGGGCCGGCCCGGCGACATCGTCGCTCTGGCCGTTCCCGACCCGAAGCTCTGGTCTCCCGAAAGCCCCTTTCTCTATGACCTCTCCGTCGAACTTCTCGATGCGAACGGCCACACGCTGGACCGCATCACCTCCTATTTCGGCATGCGGAAAACATCCCTCGGCCGCGACGAGGCCGGACGCACACGCCTATTCCTGAACAACGCGCCCCTCTTCCAGTTCGGACCGCTCGACCAGGGCTGGTGGCCGGACGGACTCTACGCGGCCCCGACCGACGAGGCGCTCCAATACGACATCGAGGCGCTCAAGGATCTCGGCTTCAACATGATGCGCAAACACGTCAAGGTGGAGCCCCGGCGCTTCTACACCATGTGCGACCGGCTCGGGCTTCTCGTCTGGCAGGACATGCCGAACGGCGACGCCTTCATCGGATCCAAGGATCCCGATCTCGTCCGCAGCGAGGAGTCGGCCCGGCAATTCGAAGCCGAATTCGCGTCCGTCATCAAGACGCTCATCAATCACCCCAGCATCGTGATGTGGGTGCCCTTCAATGAAGGCTGGGGTCAGTACGACACGGCCCGCATCACGGACTGGGTGAAGATCCTCGACCCGACGCGCCTCGTCAATTCCGCAAGCGGCTGGACCGACCGCGGCACGGGCGACGTCAACGACATCCACCGCTATCCCGGCCCCGATGCGCCGCCCAACGAACCCGGCCGGGCGGCCGTGCTCGGCGAGTTCGGCGGCCTGGGCCTTCCCGTTTCCGGACACACTTGGCAGGACGAGAAGAACTGGGGCTACCGGAGCTATACAAACACCGAGGAACTGACGGCCGCCTACATCGATCTCATCGCCAAACTCAAGCCTTTCATCCGGAACGGCCTGTCCGCCGCCGTCTACACCCAGACGACGGACGTCGAAATCGAAGTCAACGGTCTGCTGACCTACGACCGCGCTATCGTCAAAATGGACCGCGAGGCCGCCACGGCAGCAAACCGCTCGGTCTACGCCGCCGCGCCGGCCGGCAAGGCGCAGGACTTGCCGTGACGCCGGGACGCCGCGTCCCGGCATACGGATAACCGCCGTCCGGCCGAAGGAACGGCCGCCCGGCCCTGGGGAGGAGACAGCGATGAAGACATTTTATCGAGTGTTTGCAGGAATCGGGATTTTTGCCCTGGCCGCCGCTTTATCGGCCTCACCCGCCGCTCCGAACAAGCCCCGCGATCCTTTTATTTTCGGAGACCAAACCGTTTTGCCCGGCGAGGCGGCCTCGGGCTTTCTCGAGGTTCCGCCCGGAGACACCGACCCGGCGACCCGTATTCCGGTGACCGTCCTCCACGGCCGGAATCCCGGTCCGGCCCTCGCCCTCGTGACCGGTGTCCACGCCTACGAATACCCGCCCATTCTCGCCCTCTACCGGATCCGGGACATGCTCCGCGGCGAGGAACTCTCCGGTACGCTGATCATCGTCCACGTCGCCAACCTGCCGGGCTTCCAGAAACGGATCATCTATTACAACCCCTACGACTGGAAGAATCTCAATCGGGTTTTCCCAGGTGATCCGAAGGGCTCCCAGAGCCAGAGAATCGCCCATGTCCTGAACACCGAGGTCATCCAAAAATGCGACGCCCTGATCGACATGCACTGCGGCGACGGCAACGAGGCTCTCATCCCCTACACCTACTGGATGATCGGACCCGACCCGGCCGTCAGCGAAAAGGCCCGGGACATGGCTCTGGCCTTCGGTATCCCGACCATCATCATCGACGACTCCCGCACCCAGGACCTCAAGGACTCGAAATACCTGGGGAACACAGCACTTCTCCAGGGCAAGCCGGCTATCACCACGGAATGGGGGTATCTGGGCCGGACTGACGAGATCGCCGTCCGGAGGAACGTCGACGGCGTCCTCAGCGTCATGCGCCTTCTCCACATGATCGACGGCGACCCCGACATGGTCGGGCATCCCGTCTGGATCGACAAGTACGAAGTCGTTTATTCGAAATGGGACGGCCTGTTTTTCCCTGAAGTCGAAATGGGGCAATATGTCGCGGCCGGCCAGCCCGTCGGATATATCACCGACTACTTCGGAGATCGCATCGAAACCCTGACGGCACCCTTCGAAGGCATTATGCTCTACATCATCAACACACCGCCCGCCAACGCGGGCGAACCGCTCTTTGAAGTCGGACAAGTCAAGAGAGACTGATAGACAAGCGCAGCGATCAGCGCCTCACGGGGTACTTGCGCGGGGCCGGCAGAGGTTTGCGTGGTAGCATCTCCTCTCTCATGGCCGTGTGATAGACAAAACTCGCAATAATCACCGCCGACTGGATCAAGTCTTCGGGGATGAGGTGGTCGACGACATCCATGTTCGTATGGTGAATCCGTGTGCCGTAATGGATGGGATCCTGGATCCACTGGAAACTGGGCAGCCCGACCAGGTCCAGGGCGCCGTGATCGGAACCCATCGTCGAAAGGTTAACAACCTGGGTCATTCCCAGGTCATGAAACGGCCTCATCCATTTCTCGAAAATCGGCCGGATCTGGATGTTGTTCTGTGTCCTGATACCACGGATCCGCCCCGTGCCGTTGTCATAATTGAAATATGCGGAAAGCTTGGCATGGCCCGGCTTCAGGGTCATCGTCTCCACTTCCCCGAAGTGCTCGGCGACGTAGGCCTTGGAACCCAGCCAGCCTTTCTCCTCGGCACTCCACAGGACGATCCGGATCGTGCGGCGCGGCTTGACACCCAACTTCTTCAGGATGCGGACGGCTTCCATGTTAACGACACAGCCTGCGGCATTGTCGGCGGCGCCTGTTCCCGGGCTCCAGGAATCGAGGTGCCCACCCAACATGACGATTTCGTCCTTCTTGTCCGTACCCGGAATTTCCGCAACGACATTGTAGCCGTTGAGATCGTCGTCATAGAACTCGGTCCGGACCTCGACGATCATTTCGCAGGATTCCCGATGCTCCGTGACAAGCCTGTGGATGAGATTGTAATGCTCGGTGGCGAGGATGATTTCGGGCAAGGGTCGCGGTCGTTCGGGGTTGATGGCCTGCCGGATGCCGAAGGCGCGGACCGTCCCATAATCACGCGTCCCGGGAGAACTCGGGCGGACCAGGACGCCAATCTCTTCCTCCCTGAAGAAATCCTCCAGGTCATCGATGAAACCCCGAACATAATCGGCATCGACCGGCGATTCATCCGGAATGGGATAACGGTCCATGTTCTTCAATTCTTCGTCGTCGAATCTTCGGGCATCCGGCGTGAAGTGCGGCGGCGTCGGCCGCGGCGGCATGTAAAGAACGACGGCATTCTTGAGCCGGCCCCGATATTTCTCCATGTCGGCATGCGTCTTGATGTCGACAAACACCGGGGCACCGGTGACGGGCCCCCGGGTGCTCGATCCCCATTCCACGGAGATGGCGATGAGCGGCTGGTAGTGTGGGCGGAGCAGGTGAGCGGAAATGTATTGAGGCGCCCAACCGACGCCGAAATGGTAGGGTTCCAAACGGACATTCTGAAGTCCCCATTCCTTCAGCTTGTCCAACACCCAATGCGAGGCCCGGGTCATGGCGGGCGAACCCGTCGGGCGAGGTCCAATGACATCGCATAAGTAACCGGCAAGCTTCATCACCTGGGAGTTCTTGATGCCTTCATGCCGGATCTTGGCGACCATGGCCAGATCGGGTTCATCCTGGACGGCGAAAGAAAAGGCCGCGCAAAAAATTGCGGCGGCTGCAGCGATCCCAATGAAACGCCTGTTTTTCATGACATTCCTCCTTTTCACTCCAAGCCTCGGCCTTCTCACCATTGAAACGGCAAAATCTGTGTCGGCGAATCCCGCCAGGCCGGACGGTCCGCGGCCTCGCCGATCGTGAAGGCGAGCAGGTAAGCGAGACGGACGATCCGGCTCATCTTGGTTTTATTCATTTTGTCCACGGTATCCCCGGGCTGGTGCAGTTCCCGGTGCCCGCCTGTATAAAAGAAAACGGCCGGAATTTTTTTCAGACAGAAGAAATAATGATCGCTGTTGCCGAGCATGGGAAAGGACGGGAGAGGAACGACCTGAAGGCCGCTGTGATCGCGGCCCAACTGAACGGACATGTCCTCAAGAGACGGCGCCGGGGACGACGTGAAGACCATGAGCGTCTTCTCCGGGAGATCTTCGAGGCCGTCGAGTATCGCAAGATCGATGTTGAAATCCCTTGCCGTTTCCTTGACGACACTGAGAGGCGTGTCCCTGGAAATCATGTCAAGATTGACGTTGGCCACAATATTTTCCAGGGGAATTGTGGGGAACCGCACGAAATAGCCGCTGCCGACGAGCCCCTTTTCCTCGCCCGTCCAGTGTGCAAAAAGAACGGACCTTTTAGGTTTCACGGGATTCCGGGCGAGGGCCTTGGCGATCTGCAGGACGCCCACCGATCCGGATCCATTGTCGTCCGAACCGTTAAAAACATATCCCTGGGGATTCATCCCGACGTGGTCCAGATGGGCGCCGATGACCACGAACTCGTTTTTCAATTCGGGATCGGAACCCTCGATCATACCCAGGAGGTTGGCCGTCAGGGAAGGCGTTTGCCGGACATCGAGATCGATGTCTATGGTTACGCCAGGAAAGTTCAGGGAATTCGGCCGGATCCGGGAATCGATTGAGTTTTTCGATTCGACGAATGATCGTCCGGACGATGAAAAAATCGCCTCCGCCACCTCAGGGGAGGCCCAAAACGACGGCACCATGGGATCGACAAGAGACAGTGCGGGGGAAAAAACGCTTTTTCCGGCCGAGCGGATGCGATCGCCCCGGATATATCCGTGAGGGCTCACGGCACGGCCACGGGATTCGTCGATGATGATGAGAGCCAGGGCACCCTTCCTCGCCAGAAGACGGGCGCAGTTTTCCGCGGGCGTGCGCCGGCCGGCGAACCGAGCCCGGTTCTCGGGCCGGTTGAAGACGGTGTCCGCGTCCGGGCCACCCGGTTTCCCCGCCGCGACGACGACGATTTTTCCCTTGACGTCGATATTCGCGAAATCGTCATACCCGACATCCGGAGCCGAGAGTCCGTAGCCCGCGAAAACAACCGGCCCCACAATCGTCCCCGCAAAATCAGCTCCGTTACTGCAAGAAAAATCCGTGTCAACAAAAAATTTGCGGGCGATTCCGCCCGATCGGACCTCCATGAATGTGTCTTTTCCATATTCCTTGATGACGACAGGTATTTTTTGCTCATAGGACCGGGAGGAGCCGGCCGGGTCGCCCGCCGGCTGAACACCCCAGGTTTTATAGAGGCTTTGAATGTACAGCTTGGCGATTGTCAGACCCTTGCTCGGAGTGTCGCGTCCCTCAAGTTCGTCCGCGGCAATAAACTCCAAATAGCTCACCGAATCCTCAGGACGAATGCTTTCATATCCTTCTCTCATCTTCTCCGGAACGCTTTGCGCTTGCGACCCGGCGTCGGCGGAGCCCACGGCCGGGAGGGACAGGCTGCAAAAGACCAGGATGATCACAAGGTAATAGAAAGAAGAACGGCGGATGAAAATACCGGGTTTCATGAAACACCTCTTTTTAATTGATCAATCATAAATATTCTATTAAAATATATTAGAAGTGCAAACACATTTTTTCGATTCTTTTTATTGATTTATTATGAATGACTTAAAGAGTAGATGGGGAACGGCTCCCAAAGCCCCGCCGGTTAGCCGGGCAAAGAATGGAAATCATAAGGAAAGGAAATCAACAATGAGACGATCTTTTGCAATCGGTCTGTCGTTCGTTTTTCTTGTGGCGGCCGGGGTTCCGCCCCCCCCTCTTCACGCCCAATTCGGTTTCCGGCACACGAATGTGGAGTTGCGGGACATTATCCGCAAGGACAAGCTCGACCTGTATCTTCTCCCCCTCATGCAGGAATATGACATCGACTGCTGGGTGACACTGACACGGGACCCGAACGACGATATGACCAATGTCGTCTGGGACAGAAAAATTCAACTCGATCCCATCGTCGAATACATCGGAGGCGAAGATGTCACGGTCCCGGCGGCCTTCATTTTCACGCGGGACGGAGGCAGGACGGCCATTGCCGCCACCGGTGACCGGGAGGCCATCATGGAGACCGGAATCTACTCGGAAGTCCTCGTTTATACCTTTAATCGGGAGAAAGCCTTCAGCGAATTCCAGGACCTCCTCGGCGCAAAACTGAATGGACTGAATCCCCGCAACATCGCCCTCAACTATTCTCTGGACGAAGGCGTCGCGGACGGCCTGACACTCGGCATGAAGATGATCTTCGATGCGGCTGTGGGCCCGGAATTGTCCCGACGAGTGGTCTCCGCCGAAAAGATCATCATCTCCCTCTGGAACAGAAAAACGCCCGCGGAAATCCAATTGATCACGAAATCGGCCCGAAGATCCGCAGCCATCACGGAAGACGCCCTGCGCATGGTTGTCCCCGGTGTGACCACGGCGCGGGGGATTTTCGATTACATCCGGCAAAGAGGAGCGGAAGAAGGCCTCGAGCCGGGATGGCAGGAATACTGGAGCCCGACCGTGACCGTGGGGGCTTTCCGTCTGGGGAAACCGCCCCGGGACAAGGTCGTGGAAAGAGGTGACTTGATCGTCATCAACTCCGGTTTTCTCGTTGAAGGGCACATGGCCGACATCAATAAAATGGCCTATGTCCTCAGGGAAGGCGAAGACGCCCCTCCTTCGATGATCCAAAAGATTTTCGATACAGGACTGCGGGCCACGGAGGCGGCGGTCTCACTTATCCGCCCCGGCGCGACCGGCGTGGATATAGATCGCGCGGCCCGCGACATCGTGGTCGGTGCCGGATTCAAGGAGTATGGGCACGCGACCGGTCACACCACGGGAGTTTGGGTTCACGGGCTGGGCGCCATTCTGGGTCCTCCCTGGAAGGCCTACGGAGAGAAAATTTCCATGACCCTCCAGAAGAACGATATCTACGCCATCGAACCGAGTGTCACTGTCTTTTCCAAGGAACACGGAGGAAATCTCCGCGTCCATTTTCAGGAAATGGTCATCGTCGAGGAGAACGGCGCCCGGTATCTCACCCCGCCGGTCAAAGAACTGATGCTGATCCGTTAGGCGCCGCCGGCCTGAGAACCCCCGAAAACCGTTGAAAACACACAAATCCATATATGAAGATGGAGGAGGTCCAGTGAAAAAAAGGCGACAACTTCTCATTTCAGGATTATCATTTTTCATGCTGTTCATGTCTCTCGGCACAATCTCCATAGCGGAAACACTCCGCTTTGCCGTGTCTTTTCCATCGGAGCAAAGTCAAAAGGCCTTGGAGGGACGCATCCTTCTCATGATTTCGGATGACGAAATCCGGGAGCCCCGCTTTCTCATCACGCGGGGCCCCGACTCACAGCTTGTCTTCGGCATCGAGGTCGAGGAACTGGAACCCGGAGAAAACGCAGTGATCGGCAAGGAGGTTTTCGGCTATCCTCTGGACAGTCTGTCCGAAATCCCTCCGGGTGAATATTGGGTCCAGGGTCTGCTCAATCGCTACGAGACATTCCATCGCTCCGACGGTCACACGGTCAAGCTTGCCCCGGACAAGGGTGAGGGTCAGCGATGGAACAGCAAGCCGGGCAACCTCTACAGCAAGCCGGAGAAATTCTGGATTGATCCCCGGGAAGACAAAGTCATAGAGATTTCTCTCGATCGGCAAATCCCGCCCATCCCTGATCCCCCCGACACAAAATACATCAGGCACGTCAGGATCCAGAGTCGGCTTCTTACGGAGTTCTGGGGCCGGCCGATGTTTTTGGGCGCCAACGTTCTCCTTCCCGAGGGGTTCGACGAACATCCCGAGGCCCGCTATCCCCTGATCATCAACCACGGCCATTTCCCCTACACATTCGGAGGCTTTCGGGAGACGCCCCCGGATCCCGACCTCGAGCCCGAATACAGTTCCCGCTTCAATTTGCCTGACTACAACATCACCGTCCAGGAATACGCATATAAGTTCTACCAGTACTGGACCGCGCCCGACACCCCACGGATGATTATTATGGAAATCCAACACGCCAACCCCTTCTACGACTCCTCCTATGCCGTAAATTCGGCCAACGTCGGCCCTTACGGCGACGCCATTACCTACGAGCTCATTCCTTATGTCGAGAAGACGTTCCGCGGCCTCGGCCAGGGCTGGTCGCGTTTTCTCTATGGCGGATCGACCGGGGGCTGGCAATCGCTCGCCGCCCAGGTCTTCTACCCCGAAGACTACAACGGCTGTTATGCCGCCTGCCCTGACCCCATCGATTTCCGGGCCTACACGTCCGTAAATATCTACAAAAACAAAAATGCCTACTACTTGGACACTCCTTGGAAACAGACCCCGAGACCCCGGGGACGCAATTTTTTAGGGGAGATCTTGTTTACCCTCAAAGAAGCTTGCCACCTGGAACTTGTCCTCGGGAGCAAAGGGCGCTCGGGAGGCCAACAGGATATCTGGGAGGCCACATTCGGCCCGGTCGGCGATGACGGATATCCACGGCCGATCTGGGACAGAATGACCGGAGCCATCAACCCTGAGGTCGCAAAATACTGGCGAGACAATTATGACCTCAGATATCTCTTGGAAAAGAATTGGAAGACGATCGGTCCCAAGCTAAAGGGGAAGATCCATATCTACGTCGGCGACATGGACAATTACTATCTCAACAATGCCGTGTATTTCATGGAAGAGTTCTTGGAGAAGACGACAGAACCTCACTACGGCGGGGAAATCGACTATGGCGACAGGCAAGAACACTGCTGGAACGGCGACCACGAACTGCCGAACGCCATCTCGCGGCTGAGATACCACCAGATGTTCATTCCGAAGATCCTCGACCGCATCCTCAAGACAGCCCCGCCGAGCGCCGATACGACAAGCTGGAGGTATTGACTTTCGGCGTCAGTGGATCAGGTAATATTTTTTCGGGTAGCCGTCAAGCCATCGGCATCCGTCCTTCGTGAACACGGCGCCCTCTTCGAGCCCGATGGAGACCCGGGCGTTGTCCCATTCGGGGATCACATGGGAAACGCTCAGCTCGATCGCGTAACACGTGTTTTCATGAAGAGGATAGTCGCCCCTCACGGGAACTCCTTCCTGTGACTCCGTCCTTCCCATTGTCGTGCCCGCGGCGTGTCCGTGGATGCCGAGGGGGTGGGTGTAGATCCGCCCCTCGATCCCTTCGGCCCCTGCTTTTTTCAAGGCCGCAAGCAAGACCTCGTTCCCGGTCCGGCCCGCCCGGAATTCATCCATAAAGATCTCCTGGAGCCTATTGCCGCGCCGGAGAAGCTCCCGGAGCCCAGCGGGAACGTCCGTTTCCCCGAGGCGAAGGACATAGGCGTTGTGCTGGGCGTCGGTCGAAAGGCCCAGGTAGGAAATGCCGACATCGCAGTGAAGAATGTCCCCCCGTCTTATCGTTCTGTCGCCTTTGCCGTACCGGGCTTCGTCCCGCGGCGACCTCCGGATACTCACGGACGGTTGAAACCAGGTCCCCAGCCCAAGACCCGTGATCCTGTCCCGGATCCACCAGACAACATCGTCCGTCGTCGTGACGTCGGGAATGATGACCCTATTGGAATAGAATTCGGCGATGATGTCGTGGGCGATGCCCTGGATGTGGCGGTAGACGCTGATTTCCATGGGGCTGCGGGTTTCGAGCCAGCCGACGCAAAGCATCTCGGCGGAAACGATCCTTTCCCTGTAAACCGGGTCAAGAACCTTTTCGAGCTCTTTCATCAGCCCTACCGTCAAACCATCGCCGAATTGCCAGTGTTCGGAAAAATTGAGGCCGATCCGGCGGGGATCATACTTCTTAATATATGCGGCGACGGTTTCAAACTGGCCCTTCCAGCCCTTGGAGCGGTCGGTGAAGATCGGCTCGTAGAGGGGGCCCGAGCTCCCTGTGCCGTGCCAGTTGGCGGTCAGCCTCTTGACGCCTTCGGCTCCGCGGTCGTGAAAAATGAGGATCGAAAGCCGGCGGGCGTTCATGTTCGGCCGGGAAATCATCGACAGGTAAACGGGATCCTCGTTATATTCGCGGTTGATGATCAACCAGAGGTCGATGCCTTCCCGTTTCATGATCTCGGGAACGATGTTGTCCAAACGCCATTCCAGCCACGCGTTCATAACCTCGGCCCGGGCTTTTTCCGGAAGAATATTCTCGATGTCCCGGACATCGCTCATGTTCCAATTCCGAGCGGCGGAAAGACCCGCGGCCAGCCCGAATACACAACCCAGAAGGACAATCCAGTATAGCGGCTTTCTCATGACCATCTCCCTCCTATAAAAAAAACCTGCTTGATATTTTTTTCTATGATATATTTAACTCAAAGCCAAGTCAAGGAGTGGACCCTCATGAAAAAACATTTCGTTATCTTATTTGTCATGGCCGCGGCCCTGACCGTCGGCTTTGTCCTGGATGTCGCCGCCCAAGAAATCTACTGGGGAGATTCCGTGCCTGAAGGGTGGGCCGGAACATGGCCGGCCAAGGACTTGACTATCCCTGAGAAGACGAACTTCGAGCGGACCAGTTCCTCCACCGAGGTCCTCGAATTCATAAACGCCCTCCGGTGGAACAGTGAACATGTCCATGTCTTTAACGTGTACACGAGCCCTATGCGGCGCAACTGCCCGGCCGTCGTCTTGGCCAAGCCCAGGGTCACGACCCCGGAAGAAGCCAAGAAATCCGGAAAAACCGTCGTCTACTTCCAGGGAAACATCCACCCCTACGAGGCCGAAGCCAAGGAGGCGCTCCTGATGATCATGCGCGAGATCCTCTTCGGCCGGATGTCACATCTTCTGGACAACCTGGTCATCATCGTCGTCCCCAACTTCAATGTCGACGGCAACGAAATCCTGAACCTGAACCACGGGACACCCCATCTCCTCGGGGTGAACAGCAACTCCCAAAACCTTAACCTCAATCGGGACGCGGTCAAGGTGGATACTATCGAAATCATGGGACTTTATCGAACGATTTTCAACCGCTGGGACCCCATTCTGATCTATGACGGTCACGCCATGGGCCGGGTTCAGCACGGCTACGCCATGGGCTATGCCACGTGCACCGTGCCGACCGCCCATCCCGGTCCGCGCAATTATGTCTTCGACACGCTGTTCCCGGCCGTCCGCGAATCCGCGCGCAGAAACTTCGGCCTTGAGATGTTCACGCATTGCGGTTTCGATCAGGAATGGCCGCCGAAGATTTGGTCGCATCTTGAGGGCTGGTGGTCGAACGAGGCGAAGTTTGTAGCCAACGCCTACGGCCTGCGGAACCGGATGACCATCCTGGCCGAATCACCCGGCCACGAATCCTTCGAACGCAAAATCTATGCCCACTTCGCCTTTGTCGCCGAGATCCTGGAGTTCGCACGCGCCCATGGCCGGCAAATGCAGGACATTTGCCGCAGCGCGGACCGTGACGTTGTTGAAGCTGTGAAAGCCAAGGCCGAGAGCGGGAGTCTCGAGAATTATGTGGCCGGAGAATATCAATCGTACGGAAAGGTCGATGTGCTGGCCTACAGGGAAAGGAATGTCTCGGATTACGTCCCGGGAACAAGCGTCCGGGCGAAGATCCCTGCCCACATGCTGGGACCGCCGGAAGTCGTCAAGGGGCTCGATTTCATGGCCAAGCCGGTCGGCACGGCCAAAGCGAAAATGCCGCGGGGCTACCTGATTCCGGCCGAATTGGAATTCGTCGTCGAGAAGCTTCGGACCCACAACATTCAAATCGATGTCCTGGAGAAACCGGTCAAGGTATCGGGCGAAGAGTTTGTCGTTGACCGGATCGTCCAAAGGCCCGGAGGCCAGAGGCAAGAAGCACCGTTCAGCCTGAAGGGAGGCTTCGCCCCGTCGCCGGTCAAGGAGTTCCCCGCGGGGACTTTCCGGGTCGACATGGCCCAGCCCAACGCCAACACGGCCTTCTACTGCCTGGAACCCCAGGCCGCCGACGGTTTCGTCGGCTGGGGCGTCCTGGACGAACACCTCAGATCGCTCGGCGCGGACCGGCGCAGCGTCGTCTACCCAATCTACAAGTATTTCAAGATCCTGGAATGACCCGGCTCATCGGCAAGACCTGAAGTCCTGCCCATCGCCTCGCAGGGCAAATATCGGCAAAGTGTCTACAGGCCTTGCGCCGCCTGGGAAGCCTCCTTCTCGCAGACTTCTTCTTCCAGCGATAGAACGTGACCTCGGAGATCTCCATCTTCCGGATGATCGCCGCAACCGGCGTCCCGCTCGCCGCTTGGTGAAGGGCAAAGACGATCTGTGCCTCCGTGAACTTCTTCTTCATCCCGAACTCCTTTCCGAATGCCCGGTTTTATCAAACCGTTGCATCCTGAAGAGGCCAAGATCCGGAGGGCAGAACAGAAACGCATATTTATGAACCGGATGAAGGTTTTTTCAAGCGAATGGCTTATCAATTGCTGGACTCGGCTGGGAAAACCAGCGCGGGCCGTCCTGAGTAATGTAAATGCAGTCCTCAAGCCGGACGCCGAACTCACCGGGAAGCACGAGCATGGGCTCGTTGCTGAAACACATACCCGGTTCCATGGGCCGCTTGTTTCCTTTGACCAAATTGATCCACTCATGCCCATCCAACCCGATTCCGTGCCCGGTGCGGTGAGGGCAGCCGGGGAGCTTGTATCCGCCGGGAAAGCCGTAATCGGCGTAGACTTGACGGGCGGCACGATCGACATCCTCGCAGGGAACCCCCGGCCCGGCCGCGGCGAAGGCCGCCGCCTGGGCTTTTTTCATCAGGTTCCACATTTCGCTCTGCCGGACGGAAGGATCGCCGAAGACGATGGTCCGGCTGATATCCGAACGGTATCCATCGACTCCGCATCCTCCGTCCATCAGGATGATGTCCCCTTCCTTGACTTCAATCCGCTTGATGCTGCCGTGGGGATTGGCGGAAGCCTCGGCAATTTGAGCCCCGATTCCCCCCTGAACGCCGAGTGCGGCATGCGCCCGCGTGGAGATCTCCCGGATGTCACTCCCGGTCATTCCCGCCTCGATTTTGGCCACGGTCGCTTTATAGGCTTCAATCGTGATGTCGACCGCTTTCTGCATGAGGGCCAGTTCGGCCGGAGACTTGATCACACGGCATTCGATCGTGACGGGATCGGCGCTGACGTATTCGAAATGAGGCGCTTCCCGACGGATGTTGTCATAGAGAAAGAAGCGAACCCGTTCTTCTATCCCGATTTTCCCGGTCAGGAGGCCGCGGTCCCGGAAGACTTGGGCCACCCGGCGGGCCGGGCTTTCTTCTTCTTCACAAGTTCGGATATCCTCCCCGAAACGGATGAGTTCCCGGGCGCGGTCTTCCTCGAACGCGGGACAGACCCAGGCGATGTCCCCTTTGGCGGGGATGACCACAGCGAACATGCGCTCACTGGTTCCCCATCTCACACCTGTAAAGTAGAACATCCCGCTTCCACCTTCGAGATAGATCGCATCGATTCCGTTCTCGATCATCAGGCGGCGAGCTTTCTCGATCCGCTGCATCCGTTCATCATCGCTGATCGGCACGATATCTCCGGTCATGGGTTTCAAGAGGTCCATGGGATCTACACCTGGACCGGATTTATTTTGCGGCGTGCATCCCGAAGACAGAACCGCAGCCCCAGAGAACAGGCCCGACCATTTCAAAAAATCGCGCCGTCTTAAAGACATGAAAATCCTCCAAAATCTTGAGATTTCCGGCCGCTTCACCAACAACTTCGGTGAACAGCAGGACTCCATTTATATGATGTGCCCGTGGGCAAACATATCGGGTTGGAATCGGCAGCAAATCCAATCGTTGCAAAAATCCATCGGTTCACTTAAGGCTTCATATTTGACATGATTCAGGAATAAAAATCCCTCGACGTGCATCAGGGGTAACCTCCCCGCCTCTCAGTGTATCAGGTAGAAGGTCGTTGGGTATCCGTCGACCCAGCGGCAGACTCCGTTCGCGAAAACCATCTCTTCCTCGAGTCCCAAAGACACCTTCGCGCCTCCCCACTCGGGCACCGCGACCGTCACACTGAGTTCGCTGGAATAGACGGTGTTCGGAAATAGGGGATGCTCGCCCGTTCCGGGAACAAAGTCCTGTTTCTCCGACATGCCGATCATCATGCCCGATCCGTGGCCGTGAAAACCGATGGGGTGGGTGTAGATCCGGGTTTCGATGCCCTCGCCTTTCGCCTTCCGGAGCGCCGCACGGAGAATCTCATTTCCGGTGCGGCCTTCCTTCATTTCGTCCATAAGGATCTTCTGCACGCGGTTGCCCTTTTTCAGCAGGGCCTTCAGACCCTCGGGCGCGTCCGTCTCGCCGATACGCAGGACATAGGCGTTGTGCTGCTGGTCGGTCTTAAGACCCAGGTAGTCGATCCCGACGTCGCAGTGGAGGAGATCTCCGCGCCGGATAACCCTGTCGTCCGAGCCGTATTTCTTCTGATCGGCCGGCGAACGCCGGATGCTGACCGAAGGATGGAACCAGGTTTCCAGGCCCAGGTCGGTGATCCTTTGCCTGATCCACCAGCAGACATCGTCGGTAGTGGTGACATCGGGAGTGATGACCTTGTTCGAGAAAAACTCGGCGATGAGATCGTGACCGATGCCGCAGAGGTGGCGGTAGAGGCTCAGCTCTTGCGGGCTGCGTGTTTCGAGCCAGCCGATGCAGACCTTCTCGGCCGAAACGAGTCTCTTCTTGTGTTCCGGATCCAAGGCCTGCTCCAGCTTTGTCTTGTTGAACGCGGTCAGTGCAGTGCCGTGGGAAAAATCGTCGTGGTAGTCCCAGTGTTCGGCGGTGTTGATCCCAATGCGCTTCGGGTCGTGTTTCCGGATGTAGTCGGCCACGGCGTCGAACTGAGCGTTTGCACCCCGCTCCCGGTATTCGGTCGTGAAAATGTTTGTGTACATGGGACCGGCGCTTCCGGTGCCGTGCCAGTTGGCTGTCAGCTTCTTGAGCCCTTCCGTCGGGTGGTCGTGAAAGAGAAGGATGGACATTCTTCGGGCGGTCAACTGGGGTTTAGGAACGAGGGTCATATAAACGGGGTCTTCCTGGTATTCGAAGCAGATAACAAGCCAGAGATCGATATTTTCCCGGCGGAGAATTTCGGGTAGAATGTTGTCCAGCCGCCATTCGAGGATTTGATTAAAGACCTCGGCCCGCTGTCTTTCGGGCAGGATGTTGTCGATATCCCGGACATGGGACATGGACCAATCAAGGCTCTGGGGATCGGCGCCGGGATCAGCCGGGAGGATAATCCCCCCCAGGAAGAGGCCGGCGGCGAGGATGAATGTGAAGACGCGCGGTGTTTTCATTACAATCTCCTTTCGAATTTAATTTTTCCGGCATCGGCCGAACTTAGTGTTGCGGTATATTGATGATAATAACATGCGACGACAATCTCACGGATACTCAGATGCATTTTCAGATTCGTTCTCAGTTTTCTGGCGAAACAGACATCAATAGCGCCAGCTTTTCGTATCGGCTTCCGGCGGGGCTGTCTTGAGCATGCGTTCGACCATCTTGGGCGCAAACATCTGCTGGTACCTCAACCGCGAGATTGCGTTCGGCCTGTCCTGATCTCCGTTCCAGCAGTGTTCCTGTCTGTCGCCATAGTCGATTTCGCCTGCGTAATAAGGGTCCTTTGTGCTTTCCAGAAATTCTTCTGC
Organism: Acidobacteriota bacterium; assembly: GCA_033549365.1. Lineage (NCBI taxonomy): Bacteria > Pseudomonadati > Acidobacteriota > Acidobacteriota bacterium. The sequence continues at coordinate 369,259 of JAWSUF010000002.1, read as the reverse complement.
CCAATAGACAGCGTTGTTGAGGTACCAATTGTCCATGTCTCCGACATAGATATGGATTTTTCCTTCCAACTTTGGTCCGAGTGTCTCCCAATCCCTCTGCATGATATGGACAAGATCATAGTTCTCGCGCCAATATTCGGCCACATCATGGTCGATCTCTCCAGTAAGCTTGTCCCATATCGGCATGGGGTATCCGTCCTCCCCGACCGGGGAATAGACGGCATTGTAGATGTCCCAGGTCCCTCCGGATCGGCTCTTTGTCCCGAGCACAAGCTCCAGATGATTTCCCTCCTCTGTGGTGAAACTGACTTCGCCGAGATAGTTCCGGTTTCCGGGAGTCGGCGTCTTCTTCCAAGGACTGTCTGCGAAGTAGGCATTTCTATGCTCATAGATGTTGACGATGAAGAAGGAGCGAAAGCTTATTGAATCGGGACAGGCGGCGAAACACCCGTTGTATTCTTCGGGATAGAAGACCTGGGAGGCAAGAGCTTCCCAGCCCCCCGTGGAGCCGCCGTAGAGGAAACGTGCCCAGCCTTCTCCAATCCCTCGGAACTTTTTCTCGATATAGGGGATCAATTCATAATTGATCGCATCCCCGTAAGGGCCTTGATTAACGGAATTGACCGCATAGGAGTCATCGAAGAAAGGCGTTGGGTGCTGAATGGAAATGATAATCATTCGTGGAGTGTCCGGTGCCGTCCAGTACCGATAGAATTTGTAGGCATATTCTTGAACCGTTCGGTTGTATCCTTCCCATTGAAACCTTTCGTTGTAAATAGGCTCAAGATCCGGATCCGGAGGAACCTCGCGCCAGGGAAGGGGGTCGATAGGCGATAAGGGGAAATGGCCGTGGTTGACCACAAGAGGATAGCGGGCTTCGGGATGCTCATCGAACCCCTCAGGCAAAAGGATATTGGCGCCGAGATAGGTGGGTCTGCCCCAGAATTCCGTTAACAACTCACTCTGGATCTTGACATGCTTGACATACTTGGAGTCGACCTGTTCGGGGAGGGGAGGAATTATTTGGTCAAGAGCAATTCGGATCGTCTCAGTTTTCCCAGAGTTCACTCGGAACTTCCGGGGGATACTGTAGAAATTCCCGGGTTTTCGGTTCCACTTCTGTCCTTCACCCATATCCGGAGGCAGTTTGAGGGTGTGACCGTCAGCCCTTCGGAATGTCTCATAGCGGTTGAGGAGGGCCTGAACCCAGTAGTCACCGGGAGGGATGTCAGCGATGCTTCGGAGCGGATAGCCGAATGCGGCGCTGTCTATGACGGCTTCTTCTCCGGGCTTGAGGGCCTCGACATCGATTCCAAAAATTAATTGCGTGTCGGAACTTGTACCGATCTGAAAACGGGGCTCGCGGCCTCCGTCGCTCGAGACCATCACCAAGATCCGTCCATCGAGGGTTTCTTGGCTCTGTTCTCCCGTGAAATACACCCGAAAGACTGTCTCGCCCGTCCCGTTTCCTTCAAAGAACCGGCAGGCGGTGAACAAAGAAAACAGGAAGAAGATGAGGATGGAGATGAAAAGGGATTTTTTCATCATGGGAACGGCCCTCCTTTTTTTAATTATGATACGACCTCATAGACAGCCTGAGCTCATTTCATTAATGTTTTGCGGTGTACATAAATAATTATTGCTTGATATTTTTTAATATGATATATTTTTGTCAGGGCCTCGTCAATGAAAATAACAGCTTTCATTGTTTACCCTAAGTCTCCATTCATGAATTGCAGCCCGGAAAAGGTCTTTATCCCGGTCTCCGAAGACGGGATTATCTCAATTTTTCTTTGCGGAAGGAGCGGATTGTTATGAAAATCCATCGTTTCCCAAGGTTCCAAGGACTTGTCCTGAGCCTGCTTTTCGTGTCGATCATGGGGGCCGTCTCCTGCATCGGAGAAAACGCCCCGGCTGCGAAGCTCCGCTTCGCCGTCTCTTTCTCTGAAGATCTGAGTCCGGACCCTCTGGATGGTCGCGTTCTTCTGATGCTCTCGATCGACGAAAGTCGCGAACCCCGGTTCCAGATCAGCGATGGGCCCGACACCCAACTCGTATTCGGCATCGATGTCGACGGGCTTGCGCCGGGCCGGGAAGCCGTCATCGACAACGGGGTTTTCGGCTATCCCTTGGAAAGCCTCTCCCGGATTCCCGCGGGCGAATACTGGGTCCAGGCGCTGCTCCACGTCTACGAAACATTCCATCGCTCCGACGGCCACACGGTCAAACTGCCCATGGACCGCGGCGAGGGCCAGCAATGGAACCGTGCTCCAGGCAATCTTTACAGCACGCCGGTGAAAATGCATATCGATCCCCGGAAAAAGGAAACGATCTCCGTTGTCCTCGACAAAAAAATCCCACCCATCCCCGATCCCCCCGACACGAAATACATCAAGCATGTCAAGATCCAGAGCGAGCTTCTCACGGAGTTCTGGGGCCGGCCGATGTACCTGGGCGCCAACGTTCTCCTTCCCGAGGGCTTCGACGAACATCCCGAGGCCCGCTATCCCCTGATCATCAACCACGGCCATTTCCCCTACACATTCGGAGGCTTTCGGGAGACGCCCCCGGATCCCGACCTCGAGCCCGAATACAGTTCCCGCTTCAATTTGCCTGACTACAACATCACCGTCCAGGAATACGCATATAAGTTCTACCAGTACTGGACCGCGCCCGACACCCCACGGATGATTATTATTGAAATCCAACACGCCAACCCCTTCTACGACTCCTCCTATGCCGTAAATTCGGCCAACGTCGGCCCTTACGGTGACGCCATCACCTACGAACTCATTCCTTATATCGAGGAGAAGTTCCGCGGCCTCGGCCAGGGCTGGTCGCGCTTTCTCTACGGCGGATCAACGGGGGGCTGGCAATCGCTCGCAGCCCAGATCTTTTACCCCGAGGAATACAACGCCTGCTACGCCGCCTGCCCGGACCCTATCGACTTTCGGGCCTACACGGTCGTCGACATCTACGAAGACGAGAACGCCTATTTCCTGAAAAGCCCGTTCAAGAAAACACCCCGGCCGGGACGAAGGAACTACCTCGGCCACATCAACTGCACGCTCGAAGACATGAACCACAGGGAACTTGTCCTGGGAACACGGTCCCGATCCGGAGCCCAATGGGATATCTGGGAGGCCATGTACAGCCCGGCCGGAGCGGATGGTTACCCCCGGCCGATCTGGGACAAGAGGACCGGGGTCATCGACAGGGAAATCGCCGAATACTGGCGGGAGAACTACGATCTCTCCCATATCGTGAGACGGGATTGGAAAACCCTGGGCCCGAAACTCCAGGGAAAGATCCACATCTATGTCGGTGACATGGACAATTACTACCTAAACAATGCTGTCTACCTCATCGAGGAATTTCTGGAATCCACGAAAAATCCCTACTACGGCGGGGAAATCGACTACGGCGACAGAGCCGAACACTGCTGGAACGGCGACCACGAACTGCCGAACGCCATCTCACGGCTGAGATACCACCAGATGTTCATCCCGAAGATCCTCGACCGCATCCTCAAGACGGCCCCGCGGGGCGCCGATACACATAGCTGGCGCTATTGACGTTGTGACACCATGGAAAGCGAAAGGAGAACGACTTTGAAAAGGAATCTTGGGATCCGCTTGATAATGGCCGTGGCCCTGACAGTCGGCCTCGTCCTCGACGCCGCCGCCCAGAGGACCGGCTACACGAAGGAGGAATTTCTACGCCGCAGGGCCGTTCTCATGGAAAAGACCGGGAACGGCATGATCATCCTCTTCGGAGGAGCCGCCGTTCCCGCCGGAGCTCATTTCCGCCAGGACAACGACTTCTATTACTACACCGGTGTTGACGATACAAACGCCGTCGTGGTCATGACTCCGAAAAACGGCCGCGCCTTCCTCTTCCTCCCCGCCCAGAGCCCGCGCGAGGAGATGATCGATGGAACGAATCTTCTCAAGGATTCCCGGGGAGCGGAAAAAACAGGCATGGCCGAGATCCACCCCTTGAGCTACCTCGACGAGTTCATCGCCCGCAACGCGGGAGAACACGGCACGAAGTTCCACGTCCGACTTTCGCCGGCCGACGATGTCGACAGCGGGCGCTGGGAGACAGGGATCTTCGTCGGCAGGAAAAACAGGACCCATTACAACGATCAGATCTCCATCGATCAGCACCGCATCGTGAAGCTCAAGGAGCGCTATCCCGTTTTCTTTTTCGAAGACGTCGTGCCGCATATCGACGCGATGCGGGTGATCAAGTCGGCCGAGGAAATCGCGGTCCTCCGCCGCAACGGCAAAATTTCCGCCGAAGCCGTGAAACAGGCCATGCTCGCCTCGCGGCCGGGCGGCTTCGAGTACGAAGTTGAGGCGGCGGCCATGCATGTCGTCCTGAAACACGGCGCACGAGGATTCGCCTATCCGCCGATTGTGGGCTCAGGGCCCAATTCCTGCGTCTGGCACTACAGCAAAAACGAGCGCCGCATGGAGAGCGGCGACATTCTCCTCATGGATTTCGGCGGCGATCTCGATTACATGTGCATGGATATCAGCCGAACCTGGCCCGTCTCAGGCAAGTTTTCCGACGAACAGCGTGAGGTTTATACCATTGCGCTCGAGGTCCTGAAAGCCTGTCTGGAATTTTATCGACCCGGTGTCACAACGGCCGATGTCCAAGCTCACGTGGCCGCCGTCATGAAAAAGAAAGGGATCGATCCGCGCGGCCAGCGAGGCGGAATCGGTCATTACGTCGGCATGTCAACCCATGATGTGGGGCCCCGAGGAGTTCCCCTGCAGGAAGGCATGGTTTTCGCCATCGAGCCGGGTCTTTACTATCCCGAAATAAATCTCGGCGTTCGTATCGAGGATACCGTCCTCATCACCAAAGATGGATGCGAAGTCCTGACGAAAGACGTCCCGAAGGAAATCGATGAGATCGAAAAACTCCTGGCGACGAGGAAGTGAAGGAAACGCTCCAATGAAAAAGGCGCTCTTGGGATTCCTAATATACAGCCTGGCCTTCGCTTTGGGAGCATGCCGGGACTTTCCTGAAGCCTCCGCCGACCTCCAGATCCGCCCGCTCAAAGAGCGCATGGCGATTCAGGCCTCCCTGAACCTGGAACGCGTGGACACGCTTCTTCTTCCCGCCATGCGGGCGGTGGAGATCGACTGCTGGATTATCATGTCGCGGGAATTCAACGAAGATTTCGTGCTCGACTACATTGAAGACATGAAAGGGGCGACGGGAGGGCACCGGAACGCCTATATCTTTTTCGACGACGGCTCCGACAGGGCGCAAAGAATCGTGATCGGAACGCACCTGGCCCGTGAAAGCCGGGTCTGGGACCGACAGATTTCCTATCACAGCGGTCAGGGACGGGAAGGGCCGTCCCTGAAGCCCGCTCTTCGGGAAGTCATCGAAACCCTGGATCCGAAGAGAATCGGCGTCAACACCTCCCGCACAATTCCCATGTGCGACGGACTGACCGTGGCCATGAGGGATTTCCTCGTCGATACGATAGGGCCGGAATACGCCGGACGGCTTGTTTCCGCCGAACAGCTGATCGTGGATTTTCTTGATACAAGACTTCCGGAGGAACTCGAGTATTTTGCCGAGGCAGCGGAAATCACCAAAAGGATTCATGAAGAGGTCTTCAGCCGCCGCGCCATCACTCCGGAGGCGAGCACCATCGGGGATGTCCGGCAGTATGTTTACGACAGGCTGGCCGAACTCAGTCTCGAGACCTGGTATGTGCCGATCATCCGCGTCTCCCGGGAAGACGGCGACTTCGCCGATGAGAATACCGTCATCGAACCTGGGGATATCGTGCACACGGATATCGGGATCGTCTATGTCGGGCTCTACACGGATTACCAGAAGAATGCCTACGTTCTCAGGGCCGGCGAGGACGAACCCCCCGCCGGAATCCGCGACGCTTTCCAGAATTCCCTCAAAGTTCAGGACGCCATTCTCCACGTCTCCCGGGCCGGGGACATCGGATACGAATTGAAGGAGGCGGCCGAAAGGCTGTGCGCGGAATGGGGCGTCAAGGCGAGAGTGTACTGCCATTCCACGGGAGTGCCGGGACACGGCATCGGGGCCTCGATCAACTTCAACTGGCCCGACAGGTACGGAATTCGGACAACCTTCCCGCTGAGAATGGGGGCCATCTATGCCGTGGAATCCTCGGCTTCGACAGCCATACCCGAATGGAAAGGGCGGGAGATTGCCCTGGGAACAGAGGAAAATGCCTATCTCGCCCCCGAAGGCTTGAAATATTTCTATCCCAGGCAGGAGGAGCTTTATCTTATCAATTGATATTTAATTCATTCTGTTTTAGAATTTTATGTCAATGGGGTGGTTATAGAATTTTTTATTGAGCCCGGAGCGATGATGAAAGAGATTCAATTCAACTATCAATCCTTGAAACAATGCGTCAAGGACTATCTCAAGGAACAAATGGAAGGTGGAACCCTGAATCCGGGTGAGCGCATCGACGAAAAGGATTTGCGTGAAAAGCTGAATGTCAGCCGGACACCCATACGGGAAGCGCTTATCGAGCTGGAAACAGAGGGCTTTGTCGAAATTATACCGAGAAAACACATCATTGTCAAAAAGCTCACCGAAAAAGAGATCCATGACATGTTTCAGATGATCGGAACTCTCGAGGCCGAGGCAGCCGCCAGTGTCGCGGCCCGTTTAACCGATGAAGAGTATGCCCGGTTCGAACGGCTTTTCCAGGAAATGACGGCCTCCCACGAGCGAGGGGACTTCAAGGAATACTGCAATCTCAATATCGCGATTCATAGCTTTTTCATCGAAGCCTATGGAAACGATATCTTCAAGAAAACCATCGGCCAGTTGAAAGAGCGTCTTTGGGAGTTTCCCAAGATTCTCATAGATATCCCGGAATGGGAAAAGATACTGATCGAAGACCACCGCAAGCTCCTAGAGCTTTTCAAGAAAAGAGATTCGGAGGGCGTCCGTCGTCTGCTTAAAGACAAGCATTGGAACTACAAGCGGAGTTCCTCCTTCCTCAAACAGGTGTTTTCCCTCTGTAAGATCGAGTCCGAGATCGCCCGAACCTCGCTCTGAATCAACAATTTCTTAAGATCAGGATCCAAAAAAAATGGAGGCCCCCGAAGGGGCCTCCATAAAAATTTCCAAGCGTTCTAGAAACCTCTCGATGGGCTAGAAGATGAACTTGAATCCCAGGCGGACGGCACGAGGTGGAGTAAAATCGTATTCCATCAAGAAGCGGGGATCGGGGGTCCAGGAGTAAACTCGTCCTTCAGCGTCAGTAGCCGTTTTCGCATCGAAATTGTAGGTGAAGCCCTGGGCCTTCAGAGCGTCCGTCATCGGGATTGAGGTGCGCGACATTCCTGCGTATTTCCGGCGCGCGGTTTTCATGTCCAACAGGTTGTCCACGTTGACACTGAACTGGAAAGTGGCCCGGTCGGACATCTTGATGTTGTATTCGGCGTAGAAATTGGTCAGGAACAGGAACGGCGACCGGCCGTCGGATAGGCGACCGTCGACCATTAAGCTCTCCGGCATAGGCAAGGTCCTGCTGACAGGGACGCCGCTCATGGCGTTGGCGAAAAATCCCAGGGTAAGCCCGAAGTCGAGAAGGTAGCTGCCATAAAGCTTGAACTGGTGGGGTCTGTCCGTGGTGAGCGGCCCGTTGGCGACGTTCATGTTTTTATCATAGACCATGTACCACAGATCCCAAACCCGGCCGACATTGGGTCTGTCGCCCAGCCCGTCGTAGTTGCCATAGAGGCGGCTCAGGGTGTAGGAAAAACCGCCCATCCAGTTGTTCGAATACCTCTTTTCGAAGTTGAAGTTGGCGGCCCAGTAATCCCGTTGGGCTCGCGGCGTCTCGGGATAGGCATCGCTGAACAAGCCACCCTGAGATTCAGGACGGGTGTATCCGAACCCGGGATTTGAAATGTAATACGTTTCCCCCGCCTGGGATACAACGCCGACGTCCTCGATGGCCCGGATCATATGTTTGTAAACAAGGCGCAAAGAACCCGAGAGATAGTCCCCCAGTTGCTGTTCGATCCCAAAAGAGAATTCGGACTGGCTCATAGGCCTAAGGTCGGGATCCAGGGTGTCGAAGGACGGTAACCGCCAATCGTAGGTGCCGACGTAGGGACCCAGGGCTCCCGGATTTTCCTTGGTGATGAGGCGCCAATCCCAATGGTTCATCAAGTAATAGTCGCTCTTCCACTTGAAGCCGCCGAAGGAGCCGATGGCCATTTCCAGTTTCATCACGTCGTAGTAGAGGCCGTAGCTCGCGAAGATCTTTGTTCTGGAATTGCCGAAGACGTCATAAACGAATCCCAGGCGCGGCGCGATTTTGTCGAAAAACCCAAATTCTATCGGGGGATACTGGAATTCGGGAATATCGGAATAGCTGGGGATGTCCTCGGATTCGACCCGCACCCCCAAATTGAATGTCATCCGGGGCGCGAAGCTGGGTGTCCAACTGTCCTGGATGAACATCGCCCAACGGTTGCTGTAAACATTGGCGAAGGTCCCATAGGGGCCGGCGTCTCCGCCGCGGACGGCGTACATGCCGTACTGACCCTCGGTGATTTCCCCGGTCACAATGTCCTGGAAATTGCTGCCCCAGCCGAGGAGGACATAAGGATACTTGTATGTGTCATCAATGTTTTGATGGAGCCGGATATACTGGATGCCCGCCTTCCAGGCATGCTCGCCGGCCAAGTTGATGTAATATGTGAAGTTCAGGTTGGCACTCACGCGTTGCTTGAGCCGGCTGTTGGTCACATAACCATCGGCGGCGGACATGTTGGACCAACCACGGGGCCGGATCATGTCGGCGGGAATGTCCTCGAACATAGCGTTTGTTCCCAACTGACCATAGGGAATGGTTCCAGCCGTTGGATAACGGAAATGGTAGCGGGGCTCCGTGGGTTGGACGAGCTGGTTTGTCATGTCTTCGGAAAAGAACCCGAACCGCCCGCTGATCAGGAAGTTGTTCCCAACGGTGTAATCGGCCGATAATGTTCCGCTGAAATTGGGGTAGGTGAAACCGTAATCGCCCCAGTTTTTTGTGGGGCTTTCCGATCCGTCCCTGGCCGGAAGGTCGCCCTTGTACTTACTGAAATTGCTCAGGACACTCGCCGAAAGCCGCAGGCCCTGGATCGGCTGGGCCGTCAGCTTCAAGGAGGCATTGTACCAATAATAGTTTTGGGAATGCTGTGTGACAGGGACATCTGTCGCTGTCGCCCATTCGACGTTCCTTTCGGTGAATCGGGCGACGGGCAGGACCGAGGTGAAAAACCAGAGCTTATCCCTGACGACGAAACCTCCGAGATTAAACCCGCCCTCGAGCCGATGGGACTTGTCTTTTCCGTAGAGATCCTGGAAGTTGGCGTATTCGGCCACGTCCTGAAAAGTTCCGAGCCGCAGGGTGTCTCTTTCCTTACTCTCCAGCACACTTCCTGCGTAGTAACCGAGGACCTCACCGCGGAAGTCGTTTCCCCCTGACCGGGTGATTACATTGAGAACGCCGCCGATGGCCCCTCCGAACTCAGCCTGGTAGCCGCTGGCTTTCATCTGGACCTCTTCAATGAATTCAAAGGCGGCTTCCTGGCCCTTGCGGCCCTGGTCCATCTCGGTGATGTCCATGCCGTCGATGTAGAAGACGTTCTCCGCTCCAGTCGCCCCATCGACCGAAAGTCCTCCGCCGGTCAGCGGCTCTTCATTGACGCCCGCAACGGTCAGCGCGAGACTCTGAAAATCCCTTCCCCTTGGCAGGCGTTGGAAAGTCTCCTTGGAAAAATCCATCCCTCGCGCCGTGCTCCGGACATCGATCAGAGGAGACTGGCCTACGACAATGACCTCCTCTTCAAGCGCGCCCATTTCCAGGGAAACGTCTAGGGTCAGGCTCTGCTCGGGCCGGAGCTGGACTTGTTCCCGAATCAGGGTTTTAAAGCCGGAAAGGCTGTAGGTGATTGTGTAGAATCCGGGCGGAACGGCCAGGATCCGATAGACCCCATTGCCGTCGGTCAACGTGGCCGCTTGTCCAACAAGTGCCGGGCTGGAGGCTGCGACGGAAACGCCGGGCAGGGGGGTTCCGTCGCTGTCCACAACCGTACCTATGAACCTTCCGGCCGCTTCTTGAGTAAAGGCCGGCACAACAAGCATGGTCATGCATAATACGCTTAGAATCACATTCTTCAGTTTTCTCAATCTCTCTCCTCCCGTCTGTTCCATAATGAAGCCCTGCCTCCCTTTTGAGGAGGCACCTTGGAGATTGTCAATACGGTCAATCATCCTTCTTCCTTTTCCACCTCCAAACCACGCTGATATATTTTGCTCTTATATATGCAATACTTGTGCCAATTATTTCAGGCAACTTGAACAATTCTATCTTGTTTTTTTTCTTATTCTTAGTGGTTTCATGATTGAAAGAATTTGCGGTTTTTCTTCAATATTTTGGATTTTATCTAATTAATTGGATTATTCTTTTCAAGTCTTGTTAAAATCCCGAATTTTTAGATTATTATCATCAACACACCGCCCACCAACCAAGGAGAGCCGCTCTTTGAAGTCGGGCAGGTCAAGAGGGATTGATGGACCGGATTCCGGTTGCCTTGACACCCGACCTGCCGTGGCATAGAATTTCCCCATGACACAGGATGCCCCATCTCCTCCGGGCACCGGCTCCTCAAGCCCTCCCGAGCCCGGATGCGATCCGATCTGGACCTTCCGCGGCCTCCAGCTCAAAGCCGGCGAATTCACGACGGCCATGGTCCATTTCTTCCGGGCCGAGGTGCAGCGGGCCAATGTCTGGCGGCAGCGCCTTGACGCCACCACCAATTGGGCCGTGGTCACGACCGGCGCCGCCATTTCCTTCGCCTTCACCCATGCGAGCTACGGCCACGTGGTCATCCTGCTCGACATGATCCTGGTGACCATGTTCCTGATGATCGAGGCCCGCCGCTATCGCTACTACGAACTCTGGAGCACGCGCGTGCGTCTCATGGAGACGGATTTCTTCGCGGCCATGCTGGTGCCGCCCTTTCATCCCTCCCCGGACTGGGCCGAAGCCCTGGCCGAAAATCTTCTGACACCGAAATTCCCGATCAAGAAGCGGGAAGCCATCGGCCGCCGCCTGAGGCGGAATTATCTCTGGGTTTATCTTGTCATCGGCCTGTCGTGGCTGGCCAACCTGTGGCTTCTTCCCCAACCGGCCGGGTCCTTCGGTGAGATCATCCAACGCGCCCGACTGGGCCATTTACCCGGAGAAACCCTTGCCCTTATCGTGGCCCTGTTCTACATCGGAATTCTGGCCTTCGCCGTCGGGACACTCCGTTATCATCAGGCCGCAGGAGAGGTGCTGCCCCGCTACGACAGCCTGCCGGCCGGATTGATTCCCTCCGAAGAGGAAGAAGGACGGAAGGGCCGCCGCGCCTGGTTCCGCCGGACCCGGCGGCGGCAGCAGCTGCTCACCTTCATCGTCACCGCCAAGCCTCAGGAGGTCGCCGCACGCATCAACAAGGAGATGAATCGGGGCGCGACCGTTCTTTCCGGCAAAGGCGCTTTCACCGGCCAGGAACGGACCGTTCTGATGTGCGCCCTGACGGTCACCGAAGTCGCCGCGCTCAAAGCCCTGGTCGGAGACGAAGATCCGACAGCCTTCGTCATCGTCTCGCCCGCCCAGGGGATTTTCGGTAAGGGATTCCTGCCTTTCGAAGCCGAGCCCTGACAAAAGTGCCGCTCCCTCGACCCGATAAAAGATCGTCACAGAATGCATGGAAGGCCGCAAGCCTGCGATGAACACGGAAGAGAAAGTTTCAGCGCCTCGGAAATGGGCCGTCGCGGCCCGTCCCTGGGCTCTCCCGGCCTCAACCATGCCCGTGCTCTTCGGAACTTCCCTGGCCGCCGTTTTCGGAGGTTCCGGTTTCAACATCCTGCGCTTCGTCCTGGCGCTTGCCGCAATGATCCTTCTCCACCTCGGCGCCAACATGCTGAGCGACGTGTTCGACGCCCGGCGCGGCCTCGACGTCAAGGTAACGCCGATGAGCGGCGCCATCATCAGGGGATGGCTCACGGAACGCCAGGTCGTTCGGGGATCGACCGTCCTGATCGCCGCTGGATCCGGACTCGGAATCGCGCTTGCCGCCATGACCGGCTGGGAGCTTGTCGCAATCGGCTTGGCCGGTATCGGAATCGGCCTCGGCTATTCCTGGTTGAAAAGCCGTCTTCTGGGCGATCTATCCGTCTTTCTGAATTTCGGCATTCTGGGCTCGCTCGGCGCCTGGTTCGTCCAGACCCGCGCGCTCTCCCTTCTTCCCGTTCTCTGGGCCGTCTCCATGTCCATGCTGGTCGCCGCCATCCTGCACGCCAACAACTGGAGGGACGCCGCCCTGGACAAGGAGAAGGGGATCATCACACCGGCCGTCGTTCTCGGTGACCGGGGATCCGCCGTTTATTACGACCTGCTCATTTTCAGCCCATTCGCCGTTCTTCTCTTTTTCATCGCCGCCCCGCGGATTGCGGCAATGCCCATGCCCGCCATGCCGATCTCGTTTTTCGCGACAGCCGCCGCCCTTCCTCTCTCCTTTTCTCTCCGGCGCAGGGCCCGCCGCAGACATGCCCCCGGCGGGCGGCCGGATTTCATCACCCTCGACGCCGCCACCGCCCAATACAACCTCCTTTTCGGACTCCTCTGCACCCTCGCCGCCTGGTTGTCCCTCATCCCCGGCCTGCCCTAGCCGAATCCACGGCAAATCGATCCGGCTGAAAGTCTTCCGCGGGGGGGGCAGGGGGGATCCCGGATCCGGAGCCGTGCGTGAAAACGCTTTTTTTCTGCTTTCCCTATTTACCAGCGTTTTCACCCTTTGGGCGGGCCGACCTCACTATTCCAACTGCGTTGCAGCCCTCTCGACGTAGCTCAATCTCGACACGCGCACGGCTCCGGAGCAAGCCGTCGGAGGGTCGAGCGGGGTACATTGACTTCGGCGGTGCATCCGGACTAATCTTCCGTCGAGGAGGAATCCATGTCCCTCAAAACTCTCCATCATACAAAACCGAACCGCCGTGCTCTGCCGATCCTGGCTGTTGCGGTCTTTGCCTTGATCCTCGGCCTGCGGGCCGACGAAGGCATGTTCCCGGTATCGGAGATCTCCCGGCTCGATCTCAAGGCCCGGGGATTGGAAATCGACCCGGCCCGAATCTTCAGCGAGGACGAGTCCAGCCTCATCTACGCCATTGTCCAGGTCGGCGCGACCGGATCGTTCGTCTCTCCCGAAGGATTGATCCTGACCAACCACCATGTGGCTTTCGGCGCCGCCCAAGCCGCAAGCAGCACCGAAAACGACTACATCCGCGACGGCTTCCTGGCCCGCAGCCACAGCGCGGAAATCGAAGCCAAGGGCATGACGGCCCGCATTACCGAGTCGTTCCGCGATGTCTCGGCCGAAGTCCTCTCCGTGGTCCGGCCCGGCCTGTCCCCGGAAGCCCGAACGCAGGCCATCCAGAAGAAGAGAAACGAGATCGTCGCCGCTGCCGAAAAAGCCAATCCCGGCAAGCGGGCCGAGGTCGCCGAAATGTTCGCCGGAAAAACCTATGTTCTTTTTCTTTACACCCATCTCCGAGACATCCGGCTCGTCTACGTTCCTCCCCGCTCGATCGGCGAATTCGGCGGCGAAACCGACAACTGGATGTGGCCGCGCCACACGGGCGACTTCTCTTTTCTCCGCGCCTATGTCGCACCCGACGGCTCTCCTGCGGCCTTTTCTCCCGAGAACATCCCTTATCGGCCCAAAGTCTATCTCGAGGTCGAGCCCCGGGGCGTCGCTGAAAACGACTTTGTGTTTCTTCTCGGCTATCCCGGACGAACCTTCCGGCACCGGACTTCGCACTATCTCGCCTACGAAGAAGAGGTCCGGATGCCCGATGTCGCCGACTGGTACGCCTGGCAGATCGCCCTCATGGAGCAAATGAGCGACGCCGGACGCGACATCGCCATCCGCCACGCCGGACGCATCAAGGGCCTGTCCAACACCATGAAAAACTTCCGCGGCAAGCTCAAGGGCATGGCCCGGGTCGGCATCGTCGAGAACAAACGCGCCGAGGAAAAGGCGCTCCAGACCTGGATCGCATCCGACACAAAGCGCCGAGCCGCGGCCGGCGATCTGTTCGACACGTTTGCGGCCGTTTACGACGAAATCCGCAGCGGCCACGAGCTCAACCAGGTCATGTTGTATCTGCGCCAACACGTCAATCTCTTAGGCTGGGCTTCGATCGTGTATGAAGCCGCACTCGAGCGGGCCAAGCCGGACCTGGAGAGGGAATCGGCCTATATGGACCGGAACTTCGACCGGACGAAACAGCGCATCGCGCTCGGCCTCGAAAACTATTACGAACCGACCGACAGGGCCGTCCTGGAAGCCCTCCTTCTCCGCGCGGCCCGGCTGCCGAAAGAGAATCAAATCCCGGCCTTCGCCGAAATCTCCGGCGCCTCCGATCCCGCCGCCGCCGCGGCGGCTTTCATCGACAATCTCTACGGCAACACCCGTATGGCCGATCCTGCATTCGTCGCGGCCGCCTGGGACAAGCCGGCCGAAGAGCTGAAAAAATCCGGAGATGCCTTCATCGATCTCGCCGTCGCACTCCACCCCATCCAGCGCAAGATCAAGGCGCAAGAGGATGCCTGGAACGGACGCCTCGACCCCCTCTACGCCAGGCTTCTGGATCTCAAGGCCGATTATCTCGCCAAGGACTTCATCCCCGACGCCAACAGCACGCTGCGGCTGACCTTCGGACGGATCAAAGGTTACTCACCCGCCGACGCCGTTTATTATCACCCCGTCACAACCCTGACCGGCGTTTTGGAAAAAACGACCGGCGTCGAACCGTTCGACACCCCGGAGGGGATTTTCGATCTCGCTGCGGCCCGGGACTTCGGACCTTACAAGCCCGAAAACCGGGACAGCGTCCCCGTCTGTATCCTCTACGACGCCGACACCACAGGCGGCAATTCCGGAAGCCCCGTTCTCGACGCCCGGGGCCGTCTTGTCGGCGTCAACTTCGACCGGACCTACGAAGCGACCATCAACGACTTCGCCTGGAGCGCGGATTACAGCCGGTCGATCTCCGTCGACATCCGCTACGTCCTCTGGGTGACGGAGAAGTTCGGCGGAGCGGATTTCCTGCTTAAGGAGATGAACGTCAAATGAAAAGGCGCCGTTTTTTGAAAACAGCCGGCCTGGCCGGTGTCGCCGCCGGTTGGCCGGGCCTTGCGGAATCGAGGGCGGCTTCCGCCGGCGCAGCGAAGCCGCACAAGCCCGTCAAACCGAAACGACTGAAAGCCGGGGACACCGTGGCTCTGGTCAGCCCCTCGGGGGCGACGGCCACCCGCTTCGAAGTGACCCTTGTCAAAGAGAACATGGAGGCTCTGGGCTTCAAGGTCAAGTTCGGCGATCATCTTCTCGACCGCTACGGTTACCTCGGGGGAACGGACGAGGACCGCGCCGCCGATCTCACGGCCCAATTCGCCGACCCCGAAATCTCCGGCATCGTGGCCATGAAGGGCGGCTGGGGCTGCGCCCGCATGCTGCCGCATCTCGACCATGATCTCATCCGCGCCAATCCCAAGGTGTTCATCGGTTACAGCGATATCACGGCGCTTCTTCTCGGTCTATACGCCAAAACCGGCCTGGTTGGATTTCACGGGCCGATCGGGCTTGATCCCTGGAACTCCTTCACGGTCGGTTGGTTCCGCAGGGTGATCATGGATGGCGAAGCCGTCGTGATGCGCAACGCCGCCGATCCGGCCGACCGTCTGACGCCGAGAGAACACCGGGTCCAGACCATCTTTCCGGGCGAAACATCGGGGGTCCTCCTGGGCGGATGCCTGTCCATCGTCTCGACGATTCTCGGCACACCCTATGTCCCCTCATGGAAGGATGCGATCCTCTTCGTTGAAGACGTCAACGAAGAGATCTACAGGATCGACCGGATGCTGACCCACCTGAAGCTGGCCGGCGTTCTGGATCAGGCCCGGGGTTTCATCTTCGGCCGCTGCACCGACTGCGGACCCGGCGAAGGATACGGCGCCCTGTCCCTGGAACAGGTTCTCGACGACCACATCAAACCCCTGGGCATCCCCGCCTGGTACGGCTCCATGATCGGACACATCCCGATGAAATTCACGATCCCCGTGGGCGTTCCCGCGCGAATCGATGCCGTGGAGGGGACCATCGCGCTTCTGGAGCCGGCCGTCTCTTGACTTTCATTTTGTCCATGTTAAAATGAAACCATGTTTACAAGATGGATAGAATCTTCCATATCTTCAAAAAGAAGCGTTCTTGTCCTGGGGCCTCGGCGGGCCGGTAAAACGACGCTGCTCAAAAAGCTTTTTCCCGACTTTTGTTACGTCACCCTGGATGACCTCGATGCGCTGGCCTGGGCCCGAAAAGATCCCAAGGGTCTTGTCATGAGCATCGGACCGAGAGGTATTATCGACGAGATCCAGAGGGTTCCGGAATTGACGATCGCCGTCAAGTACGCCATCGATCAGAAAGACGCCGTTATCATGATGACCGGATCGAGTTCCATCGGCCTGCTGGACTCGACGGCGGACACCATGGCCGGCAGAATCGACATTCTGAATCTCCCCACGGCCTGTTGGGGAGAAAACGACGGTCCGGCCACGCATGGCTTGCTGAACGACAAGCCCCCGCTCCCGGAGTTGATGAATGCCGCACGGATGTTCGAAGATGCGGCGACATACGGGCAGTTTCCGGAAGTCCTGACACAAAGCGATCCGGGACAAAAAGAACGGGTCTTAAAAAATTACCGGGATACTTATTTCACGCGCGACCTCATGCAACTCGCCAACCTTGAAAATATCGAAGCCCTTCTGACGATCATGAATCACCTGGCCCGATCCACCGGTTCGACTCTGGATGTCTCCAACTTCGCCCGAGAGGCCAACGTCAGTTTTCCCACGGCAAAAAAATACCTGAACACCCTGCTGCAATCTCAACTTGTTTTTAAGCTTTACGGCTATCAAGACGGGCCGGCAAAACGCTATATCAAGTCCGCCAAGACCTATTTCGCCGACGCCGGGATCGTTCAAGGTCTGAATGCCAAGCTGTCGTTCGGACAGCGGGTTGAAAACTTCGTCCTGGCGGAACTGGAAAAGCGGCGAAAGATCGGACGGATTCCGGCCGACCGGTTTTTCTTTTATAAAAGTATTTCGGGACATGAGATCGACCTGGTCTTTGAGATCGATGAGACCGTATACGCCGTTGAGATCAAGGCTGCGGAAAAACCCGGACCCCGAGACATTCGCAATCTGACGGAATTTTCCCGCCAAACCCAAGCCAAGTGCGAATTGATACTGTTTTATCTCGGCACGGAATACCGGACCGTCGACACAGTCCGCCTGATTCCGATCGCGGCGTTATATCGAGCCGGCGGCCTTTAACCTGAAATGCATTTCGCTTAACGCGTCTCACCTGTTTCTTTTTAGGAATTACCGCCCCGGCGCCTCAAGAAGAATCGTCGGGTGCGGACCATAGGCCCAGCCGGTCCGTTTCGTGATCACGATCTTTTCTTCGAGCCGCTTTCCCCCGGCTTCGAGAACGACGCGGTATTCTCCGGGATCGACGCGCTCGCGCCTGCGGCGCATCGTCCGGTCCTCACCGCCGGCCGGGGTGCGGGTCATGTCCCAAAAAGCGGTGTGCAATCCCGCCGTGGTCTTCCCTTCGAGAACGCTCAGCACCTCGCCGCCCGGGCCGCTGACCGTGATCTTCACGGGACTCCGGACCGGGTCTTTCAGATAATAGCGGACGGCGACGGCCTCGGGTTCGTTGGGTGTCGCAAGATGGCTGTCGCCCATCATGTGATAATTGCCGATGCCGCCGGTCACACGCTGGGCCTTGGGGCGGGGCGCGAAGAGATGGACGTCGCGGTCGAGGACGGCGACCGTCATCTGCTGCAGCGGCGTGATGTCCGCGATGAAAGCGCCGCGGCCGTACGTTGCGACCACAAGATCGTTTTCCCTCGGATGGACGACGAGGTCGGTGACCTTGGCCCAGGGCATGTTGTTCTTGAGAGCCGTCCAGCCCCGGCCGCCGTCGATCGAAACATAGACGCCGCGCTCGGTCCCGACGAAAAGAAGATCGGAGTTCCTGTGATCCTGCACGACGACATTGATCGCATTCTCAGGAAGACCGGCGCTCAGTGAAGTCCAGGTTTCCCCGTAGTCTTCGGTCTTGAAGAGATAGGGGGTCTCGTCGCTCTCGCGCCAGCCGGTTTTGGCGACGAAGGCCGTGCCGCCCGCATGCGGAGAGGCGAAAACGCGGCTTACCCAGAGCCGCTCGGGTCCGCCCGCGGCGGCGATTGCAGCCGTTGCATCGCGCCAGGATGCGCCGCCGTCCCGCGTCACCTGGACCTTGCCGTCGTCCGCGCCCGCCCAGATGATGCCGGGCTCGACCGGCGACTCCGCAAGCGTCGTGATCGTGCAGAAGGAAATATGTCCCGCGCCGCCCTGTTTCGAGGCGTCGTCCGTCGTCAGGTCGGGGCTGATCTCCTCCCAGGTGTCGCCCCGGTCGCCCGACCGGAAGACGATCTGGGCGCCGACATAAACGACGGCCGGATCGTGGGGAGAAAGAAGAATGGGCGGCGTCCAGTTGAACCGCACAGCGGGTTTTCCCGCCTCGCGGCGCGGCGTGATCAGCGTCTGGACGCCCCGTTTCTGGTCGACCCGCCACATGGCGCCGAACTCACGGTTGTTGTAGAGCCAACGGCCGTCCTTCGGATGAACCTGGTTGTACATCCCGTCGCCGCCGCCCACGGTCACCCAATCGGAAAGCGTGATGCGACCGGCCCAGCCGTAAGACGGGCCCTTCCAGGAATCGTGGTCCTGGAGACCGACATAGATATTGTAGGGATCCTCCATGTCCACGCTTACGGTGTAGAGTTCGCCGAGCGGGATGTTGTACCAGAGATGGCAGGTCTCACCCCGGTCGTAGGAGACATAGACTCCGCCGTCGCTTCCGAACAGGATGCGATGGGAATCCCGGGGATCGATCCAGAGCGTGCGGACGTCGCCGAAGGCCGTCCGGAAGACGCCGTCGGGAGGCCAGTCGACGCTCTTCCAGGTCTTTCCGCCGTCGTTCGTCGAGGCCAGCGTGACGCCGGTCACGTAGACGGTCTGGTCGTCGCTCGGATCGATCCGCAGCATGTTGAAGGAATAGGGAGCCTTGTTGGCCAGGCCGACCTCGGCCGGCGTCACCAGCCTCCAGGTCTCCCCGGCGTCATCCGAGCGATAGACTTCACCGCCGATCTCGCGCTCCCGGGGTTCCAGCCCGAAACGGCGGTCCATGGCGGCCTCGTCCTCCGTGGGGGAACGCCGGTTGGCATTTTCGAAGACGGCATACAGGATGTTCGGATTTTTTCTGTAGACATCCAGTCCGATCCGGCCGATGCGGCCCGAAGGCAGCCCCTTGTCCAACCTCCGCCATGTCGCCCCGCCGTCCGTCGTCTTGTAGATCGCGCTTTCCGGCCCGCCGTTTTCATAATGCCAGGGATAGCGGACCTTGTCGTAGGCCGCGGCGTAGAGAACGTCGGGATCGGCCGGGTTCATGGCCAAGTCGATGACGCCGACCCGCGAGTTGATGTAGAGGACTTTCTTCCAGGTCGCGCCGCCGTCCACGGTCTTGAAGACGCCCCTCTCCTCGTTTTCGGAGAAGAGATATCCCATGGCCGCGACGTAGACAATGTCGGGATTTTTGGGGTGGACGGCCATGCGGGCGATGTGGTGGGTCTCTTCGAGTCCGAGATGAGTCCACGTTTTGCCGCCGTCCATCGTCTTGTGAACACCGTCTCCCCTGTTGGAGCTCCGGGCACAGAAGGCCTCTCCGGTTCCCACATACAGGGTTTCCGGCGCCGAGGGCGCCAGGCCGAGCGCGCCGATGGACAGAAATCTTTGGCCGTCGAAAATCGGCTCGAAGGTCGTCCCGTTGTTCACGGTTTTCCAGACGCCGCCGTTTCTCGTCCCGACGTAGAACGTGTAAAGGCGCGCCCTTTCCGGGAACTCCGGCACGGCAAAGTCCGTGATCCAGGAGCCGGCCCGGAACGGACCGAGATTCCGATAGGTCAGCCCATCGAGAAGCTTCTCGTCAAGACGGACCTGCCCGGACGCGGGAATCGCGGCGGCGAGGGCAAGAACCGCCGCCGTCAATACGATGATCATGAGTTTCAATATTCTCAATAGGCCTCCTAAAATCTATGGATTTAGGGCACAGGGCTTCTCAGTCAATATGACCCGCTCCCTGCACCCGGACGCGGGCATATTGACCGGGATTTATGGCATAGAGTTCAATCCCTGCCCGGAAAGGGGAGGGTTTTACAAGATTCGCGCGGCGATTTCGGAGGCTTCGAGGTTCGAATTTAACCAAGGCTGATATATTTTATATCAACCGTTCGATTTCGTAAACCAAAATCGTGTTCGGCCGGATGACAAAGCGTTTTTCGCCCGGTCTTTCGGGAGCGTAGTGGCCGCGGACACCGTAGGCTTTCTCGGCCGGCACAATGACAAGGCGCTTTTCACCCGGCGCCATCATGGAAACGGCGGCATCGAATCCGGGGTTGACGGCATTCGAGCCGACCTCATAAGAAAACGCCTCGGGCGTCTCTCCCCAGTACGGCTTGCCGTCGTCGCCCGTGCCGACAAAGACGCGGGCGCCGGAAAGCGTCCGCCCGGAATAGGCGACCGATATCCGATCGCCCGGCTTCGGCAAAGCGCCCCGGCCCCTGCTCAGGATTTTAGTTCTCAGTCCGTTTTCCAGCAACACGGCATCCGGCCAGTTTGCGGCGACAAGGGCCTCTTCTTCGGCCTCTTTCTCCGCCTCTTCGTTTCGGACGCGGTCCCAAGCCTGTTCGACCAGAGTCCGGAAGGAGTCCGTCGCCGGCCGGAAGGCCTTGGCGGCCGCTCCAACCCGGACGATCCGGACTTTTTCGACGACATCGCCCTGGACGATTTCAAAAACAACGTCCATCCCATCGATGACACGGCCGAAAACCGTATAGTCGCCGTCGAGGTAGGACCGGTCGCCCAGGGTGATGCACCACTGGCTACCGTTCGTGTGCGGACCGGCGTTGGCCATATTGACCATGCCCGCCCGGCCGTGGTCGAGGCCGTCACGGATCTCGTTCGGTATCCGGTAGCCGGGGTCCTGAGCCGCGCCGCCGGCCGGAATGCCGCACTGGATGACATGGCCGGGAACGACGCGATGGAACACGGTTCCGTCGAAATAAGGCCGGCCCTCGGAAAACGCGGCGTTCTTGATGGTCCCCTCGGCCAGCCCGACGAAGTTGGCCGCGGTCATCGGCGTTTTCTCGAATTCAAGGGCCAGGACGATCCGGCCCTTGTTCGTTTGGATTTCGGCATAGAGCCCCTCGTCGTACTGCGGCCCGCGGCAGCCGACCACCGCCGATAAAAGAATCAGAATCGCCGCCGGGGCAAAACAAGAGATTTTGGACAAATTCATTTTCGGACCTCCTCGACCGTCGGGCTTTCCGGACCCGGACATTATAAAATCAGAAATAAACTTTTAAAAGAAGATAGAGCGCATGGGGATATGTGCCGAATTCCGAACGCAACAGCGGGTATTGTTGCTGGTAAAGGAACGGTCCGTCGCCGAAGCCCCATGTGCCTCCCAGATAGAGATCCATTTCGTCGGTCAAGGACAGGGCCACGTGGGGGTGCACGAGAAACGAATGATCGGGAATCGAAAGAATCCAGGCCAGCCGGGCCGAGGCAATCGGTAGCACGGGATAACGGAAAACGGCTCCGAGAAGCTGGGTGCTCATCTGAAGATTCGATCCGTGGACCACGCGGAGGAGCGCGCTTTCGATGTATTTGGCCCGGGCGGCACCGTTATAAAAATACTCCACGGCGAGATCCAGCTCATAGGGAAACCGCCAGCTCAAGCCCAAAACAGCCGTCACATGATCTTCCAGAAGGTCGTTGGCGAGCGGATCGGGAAGAGGCCGGCGGCGCGTTTTATCCGCGATAAAATAGGCCGCTTCCATGCGCATGTCGAACGACCCCGCTTCTCCGGCGGCGCCGGCGCCGAGTTGAAAGCCCCCATAGACTTTTCCCGCTTGGAAGGACATCTCCCAGCCCTGACAAATCGTGGAATATCGGGCCAGAAGAGCCGATCCGTATCGGGACACGCCGCCCCGGGCGGATATTTCCCTGAAATCCGGGCTGAAGACGATCTCCCGTCCCAACGCAGCAATGAGATTCAGCCCGGAAAACCGGCCTGTGGGAACATCCAGCCGGACGGCATCCACGCCTTCCTTGTACTCCCGGTCAAAATCCAACAATCGGAACGGCGCGAAGACGTCCAGGGGATTCCAGAAAAAGGCATGGCCGAATGTGATGGCCTGGCGTCCCACCGTGAGATCGGCCCCGGGAAGGGCAATGCGGATATTGAACCGGTCAAGACGAAGCCCCGCCCCCCACGATCCGCGGCTCCACGTCCGCAGCGGAGGACCCACATGATAGCGGGGATTTCCGATCCGGGGTTTGAAAAGGCCGGATTCCGGCTCGGAGTCATAATCGGCGTAAGGAACGACATGGATATCGTATCCGACGGACGGCGACGGTCGCCCCGCAATCGTCAAGCGGAATGAAGATCTGAGAAATGTCTGAGAGTCCGGAAACAGCGGCTTGAGTTCGGTATAGGAACTGTGCGTGGCCAGAAACCGGACATTCCCTCCGACAGAGAAAAGTTTGGGCGACGAGAGGGCCGGCGCGACCGGCGCCGCGCAAAAAACGACGGACAGAAATCCGCAGGTGAAAATTCGGCGCTTATCGCTCATCAGAACCCGTTATCATCTCCTGCGGCGAAAGACCGCTGATTCGGCCGTCCCTGATATAAAAGATTTTTTCCGATCTTTTCAGCACCTCGGGATCATGCGAGGAGAACAGCATGGTCACCCGTTTTTCCTCATTCAATCGTTTCATCAGGTCCAGAATGCCGGCCGCGGTCCGGGCGTCCACATTCGCCGTCGGCTCATCGGCCAGAACAATGGCCGGCCGGGCCGCGACGGCCCGGGCGATGGCCACTCTCTGCTGTTGTCCGCCTGAAAGCTCCCTGGGAAAGCGATTCTCAAGGCCTTCGAGTCCCACATCCTTCAGAAGCGCCCGGACGATATCCCGGCGCTCATCCTTGGGCCGCCCTTGGAGCATGAGCACATATTCGGCGTTTTCGAGCGCCGTCAAAACGGGAAAAAGATTGTGCGTCTGAAAAACAAAACCGATGCGGTCACACCGCAAACGCGTCCGTTCGGCCTCCGAAAGTTCGTTCAACAATCGGCCTTCCACCTCGACAGAGCCTGCGGTGGGCCGATCCAACCCCCCGATGAGATTGAGCAAGGTTGTTTTTCCCGACCCGGACGGGCCGGCCACGGCCGCGAAATCGCCCTCCTTCAGAGCCAGGTCGACGCCTTGAAGCGCGGGAACGACAAGGCTGTCTTTGACATAATGCTTGGTCAACCCCCGAACGCGTATGATGTCCGTCATGGTTTTCCCTCCCGCAGGGACTCGGCCGGGGGCGCCTGCGTCGCCCGCCGCATGACCAGCAGCCCGAGGCCCAGAACCCCGGCCAGGATCGCCGCGGCCGGAATGATCAGCGCCGGCGCCGTCACCCGCGTGTAAAGCACGGTCGGCAATCCCATCCCCATCACCGGTTTCTGCTCTCCGAGGAATCTCTCGAAATCAACGCCCCGGAACTGAAGGATCAGGGACAACCCGCCGCCCCAAAGTAAACCCAAAAAAGTGCCGGCGGCGGCGATCCATGCTGTTTCAAGAAAAAGCTGCCTTTTCACGAACCCGGTCGGTGTTCCCAGGGCCCGTTGCACGGCGAATTCTTTCCGGCGTTCGAGAATGGACATGAGAAGCGTATTCCAGACCATAAAAAGGACCAGGATCAGAAGAACACCCTCCAGGATCCAGACCGACGCCTTGATCAGACGGGTCAGGGCATCCAATTGGGGAAGCAGGCTCTGCCAGGGGTAAACCGCAACGGATGTTTCGTCGACCCAGGAGGAAATCCGTTTCATCAGACGTTTCTGACTTGCGGGACTTGAAGCCAGGACTCCGATCTGAGTCGCACTTTCCGGGGGGAGCTGCAGGACATCCCGCAGAAACTCAAGAGGCACCTGGACCAGAAACGAATCGAACTCGCTGATTCCGGTTTGAAAAACGCCCGAGACCCGGCAGAGCGCCTCGATCAAAACACCGTCGGCGCCGGACGTCGCCAGAACGACCCGGTTTCCTTCGGCAACCCGCAGCCGCCGGGCCAGGCTTTCGCCCAGGACGATATCGGGAGCCTTCCGGTCCCGGAGATATCGGCCGGAAACGATAAGGGGAACCAGAGGCGACGTGCGGCTTTCGACGGAGGGATCGACCCCTCGAATCTCGACATAGCCGCTGCCCTGGGAGGATTTCACAAGACCTCTCGCAATGACGAGAGGCTTGACGGCATCGACTCCCGGCGCGGTTTCAAGGGAACGCCCGAGTCGCTCGGCATCCTCGAGATAAAAGGCGACATCCGGGTCCATCCGGTAGTCGGGATGTTCCAGGGTGATATGGCCGGCCAGGAAGCCGACCAATTCGTTTTCCAGCCGATAGTTCAGCCCCTGCTCGAAGGTCGCATAGACGATGGCGAATTGAAGACCCAGCGCGACGGCGGCGACGGTGATCGCCGTTCTCTTCGTGTTCCGCCGGAGACTTCTCCAGGCCATTCCGCCGATCATCGGATACTCCTTCGCCCCGGATCAATACCGGCCATGCAGAGTCCGAACGGGATCCAGGCGCGCCGCGGTCAAAGCCGGGTAAAGTGCGGCCGGAATGCAGACCGCCCAGATGCACAGAACCGGCAACATGATGTTTTTCCAGCCGAGAGCGGCCCGCCAGACCGCGCTGTGGATGAAGGTCGTCATTTTCATTTTTATGGGAAATCCCCCGAGATCCAGTCCTGTATCCGCAAGATAGAGTGAGGCGGCCGCCCCCAACGCCGCACCGGCGATCGTGGCGCACAGGCAGAGAAGCGCGGATTCAGCAAGAATCATGCCGATGATCCGCCGCGGCGCCGTCCCCAGAGCTTTCATGATCCCGAACTCCCGGGTGCGTTCGTAAGTCGCCATGAGCATCGTGTTCGTGATGCCCAGACCCGCAACAAGAAAAAAGCAGATGCTGAAGACCCAGACGGCTTTCCGGGCGTTCTGCACCGTTCCCGCAAACAGGGGGAGGATTTCCCGCCAGGTCTTCACATCGACACCGGGGGCGGCGGCGCGAATCCGATTTCTCAATCGATCCGCTGAAATGCGCCCGCCGGAATTGACCGCAATTTCGTGAACGGCACCGCCGGAGACGAAAAGATCGGCGAAGTCCCGCTCATGAATGATCGCGGCCGACAGATCGATTTCAGCGCCGGAGGTTTGAAGAATCCCGCGAAGGATGAAGACCTCGTTTCCTAGCGAACCGTCCGCCGCCTGCACGACCGCATCCAGCTCATCGCCGACGCCGGCCCTCAGGGAGTGGGCCAGGTTTTCTCCCAGAACGATCTCTCTTTCCGGCTGATCGGACAGGAACGCGCCGGCCAGGATCCTTTCCGGCAATGAGAATGCCTTTCTCTCAGCGGCCGGATCGACGCCCCAAAACCGGCAGCCGGAGGACCGGACGTCGCGGGCCAGAAGGCCGTCGCCGTAGCTTCGCGGGGCCGCTTTGGCGGCCGATTGCTCGACGATCCGGAGGATTCCCGCCGGATCATCGAGCGTCCGGTAGAGAGATCGCTCATCGAAATAGCCCGGAGCATGGATCTGAACCTCGCCTGCGGATATCGAAGTGATGTTGTTTTCGATATCGCCGATGAGCCCGTCCAGAAGAGCGAAACTGACGATGAGAACCGCCGTGGCGAAGGCCAGAGACGTGAGCGTGATCATGGTGCGCTTCCTGTTTCGCCCCAGGTTGCGCCAGGCATAGGCAAGAATAGACACCGATGATTCCCGTTATCTTTGCAGCGCGCGCAGCGAGAAGAATGCGTCGTCCAGGTCGGGATTGAAGACAAGATCGCGATAGACGACGTCCGTGAACTCCCCGGGTTTCTCCGCGGGAGTCATACGTTGGCGCCGGGGAAGCCGCCGGCCGCCCAGAGGTCCGATGTCGGAAAATTCCAGCGTCCGCACCAACCCGCCGTTTTCGTCGTAGTATCGAATCCAGCGCGGCAGGTCCAGATCCGTGTTCACCACGACCCGGATCGAGCCCCAAACGACGGGCGCATCCGGTTTCGGAGTGCCGGTGATCTCCACCAGAAGTCCGGATTCCGTAGCTTCTTCATTCGTGACGGCCGACAGGAAATCATCGGCCAGCCGCCTGTCCTTCAACATGTCGTCGTACGTGAAGTGGCTTCCCATCCAGGAGGAGGCCAGCGATACGGACGGCACCTTGATGACGCGGTTGGTTTTGGGAAGGTAGTTCCAGATGTCCGACCCGGATCTCAGGGTTGCCGTGCCCTTCTCCTTTTTGGGAGAGAGAATCCGCACCAGGAACCGGTCATCGCCTTTCGTCGAAAATTGCACCTCGAGCGTCCGAGTCCAATGCTCGGCCTGAACCGTCATGACCAGGATGCCGGAGGAGGAATCGCCGTGCATCATCTTGTCGACGCGCTCCAGAATCTCCCTGGGATTGTGTTCGGCTCGTTTCCCCGGCTCGAAGGCGGCGGCCGCGGAACAGAGGATGCAGAGGCAGACCGCGGTTCCGATGGTGCGCCTCAAAGATCCGTTGTGTTTCATGTCCGGTCGCATCTCTCTCAGGAAAGAATATACCATAGAAACTCCTTATGGGGCAGGCCGCGGCGAGATTGACACCCGGGTTCTCTCAAACTATAGTCGTCGTCATGGGCCGCGGTTATTCGATCGTCTTGACGGCCTCGCGCGCCGAAATGAGCCAATTCGGCCCCGAAATCGGATTGCCCGCCGATGCCTTCGAAGCCTTCAAATGCACGTTCCCCCGGATTCCTGCGGGATTATACCTGGAAAAGTTTTTTGCTCCGGTCGCCCATGCCGACGGCCGCGCCCGCTTCGCGCCTTACGGCCTGAGAAAAATCGAGGCGGCCTTGTCCGAGGCCGAAGACGACGGCGGCGTTGTCGTCTGCCATCCCGACCATCTGGAATCTTGCGTCGGCGACGGGACCGAAATTCTCGGCATTTCGACCATGGACCCCCTGGGGCTCGCCTACGTCAGCACGACCTACAACTCCCTGGTGGGATTCGGGGGAGAGTCCGTCAATGCCTATGAATTCAAACGACTGCTCCGGAAAGCCCGACGGCTCAAACGCGGGAAAACCTTCAAAATCGTCGTCGGGGGGGAAGCCGTCTGGCAAATCGATCATTCCGGAAAACAGGCGGAACTGGGCATCGATCATCTGGTGTCGGGACGGTCGGAGTCGGACATTCCGGCCGTATTCGAATCCATCCGCAGAGGAGCGGCGCCCCGGGTCATCCGCCTCAAGCCGTCCGGACGCAGCGGCGAAGCTCCCGCGATTCGCGCCCCGGCGATATTCGGCGACGTGGAAATCACCCGGGGTTGCGGAAGAGGCTGTGCCTTCTGTTCGCCGAACCTGCAGAAAAAGCACTCCGTGGCCCTCGAAACCGTCCTGAGCGAGATCGATACGAACATCCGGGGCGGCGGCGATGCGGCCTTCATCGTCACCGACGACATGTTTCTCTACCGTTCGCAACGCAACTTCGAGCCGGACCGGAAAGCTCTCGCCGGCCTTTTCGAGGCCGTGGCGGCCCGGCCGGGCCTCCGGCATATCCACCTGTCTCACGCCTCGATCGCACCCGTCCTCGTCGATCCCAAGTTGCTGCCCGAACTCGCCCCCATCTTCGTCGAAAAATCGTCGCGGACCCTGAGAGGCAAACCTTACGCCACGGTTGAAATCGGCATCGAATCCGGAAGCCCGCGGATCATGAGCCGGCACATGCCGGGAAAAGCCCTTCCCCTGGACGCGGACGGCTGGCCAGACATCGTCTGTGAGGGTGTCGCCGCATTCAACGCCAACCGGATCTATCCCCTGGCCACGATCATCGTGGGGTGGCCGGGTGAGGACGAAAACGACGCCCTTCGGACGGCCGGGCTCATCGAGCGGCTCCACCGGCAGAACGCCGTTCTCTTTTACACCCCGATCCTTTTCATCCCCCTGGACCGGACGCCCCTGGGCCGATCGAAGCGGATCAGCCTGGACGGCCTGACGGACACGCAACTGGCCGTCATCGAGCGCTGTTGGGAATTGAACGTCTCGATCTGGGGAAGCGAGGTGCCGGCGCCCATCCTGAAAATCGTCGGAGTGGGAGCCAAAGGCATCGGAATGTGGAGGCGGCTGACGGGCGCGCGCACGGCCGGCATTTCCAACCGCTTCGCCGATTTCATGCTTCGGACGAAATTCCCCTGCGATCCCGAAGCCTGCCGGTGAGGGCGCACGCGTTATCAGGGGAACCGCATCCGATCAATATTTCGCCCGGATGGCCGCAATTTTTTCGAACCGGACCGCCGGGCTGAGCCGGGGATAATGCTCAATGACCGGCAACATTCTGAAAGCGACTTCAACGGCTTGGTCCATGTTCAAATATTTCGAAAACCCCATTCTTCCCACCGGGCAAATCCGGGTCGCGCAGATCGCCCTTAAACACCTGATGTAAGCCTGCTCGTTCTCCGTCGTAGCGACCGGATACATGGGAATTCGGCCGTTTTCCGCAGCCACGGGTTCCTGGTATTGAATCCAATTGCGGCGGGATTGCCGGCGGTGGAGGATCTTGAAGTTGCATTTCCTGATGTATGTCCCATCCTGGGGAAGATTGATGGTCCCAAAAGCGTCATGTTCCCAGGGCGCGTCGGCCTGATAATCGAACCGAAGACTCCGATAGGCCAGCCGTCCGAAACGGAAAGCCAACATCTCGTCGATCGGAGCCGATGACACCACAACATCATACGAATCGCCGGTGTCAAACGGCGTATGGAGCTTCACGGGAATGCTTTCGAGCATGCTTTCCAGAAACGCCGAATAGCCGCGGGACGGCAAGCCCTGCCATTCGCCGCGAAACAAGTCCCCGGCGGGGCCATCCCGGAGCTCAAGTCTCCTTAAGGCCATGTCGGCGGACAAATGGACCGGATCCACCCCCCACATCCGGGTTGTATAATTCCGAATGAACAATCGATAAAGCGTCTCTCCGAAAAGCGAAAGCGCGGCCGTTTCGAAATTCGTCGCGTCAACCTCGTCCGGCAGATTTTCAAGTTCACGGCAGATCCTCTCCCGGGAATCGAGGGCCGACAGGGATTCCCGGCTGATCGGATACGGGAACAGTTTCCCATGGATTATGATCCCCTTGCGGTGAACATAGCCGTTGAATTCGGCGAATCTTCGGACAAAAGCGATGACATCCGGTTTCCGGGAGTGAAACGTCCTCGCTCCGAAGGGTTCGTATTGCAGTCCGTTGGGGCTGATTCTCGTGATGCACAGACCGCCGACATGGCTCTCCTTTTCGACGACAAGGATGCGATGTCCCCGATCCCGAAGCAGCCTGGCGACTGCGGCGCCGCTCAATCCCGCCCCGACAACAAGAATCTTCAAGGACATTTGACAATTTCGACCGTTCTCAGGATACTGTTTGGCCATGAGAGAACCTACAAGAATGCGTTAAGGGTGTCAACCTGTTCACAATCATTCTTATTGTGTACATGCTTTATCTGGCCGTGTCCCTCGCTGCGTTTTTCCTCACGGCCAAGACGGATGACACTCCGACCGCCGACGAACCGCGCCGGTTTGTCTCTGTTGTCCTGACCGCGCGGAACGAGGAGAACAACATCCGGGAGTGCCTCGAATCGCTCAAGAACCAGGACTGGCCCCGGGATCAATACGAGGTCGTTATCGTGGACGATCATTCCAAAGACAAGACTCCGGAGATCATCCGAGTCTATTCGGATTCGCTGGAGAATTTTCGCTCTTTCCGGCTGAGAGGAGGATCTCCGGGAAGAAAAAAGGCTCTGGCGTTCGGTATCGAAAAAGCCCGGGGAGAGATCATCATGCAGATCGACGCCGACTGTGTCGCCGGGTCAAGGTGGATATCCGAACTGTCCTCCCGGCTCCGCGGCGGAGATGCCATTGTGGGCGGGGCCTATTTGATCCGCGAAAACACCCGGATCGCGGCCGATATGCAAGCCCTGGAATTCCTCTACATGTTTTCCATCGGGAAATCCCTGGCGCGAACCTTTCGGACATGCAGCTTGTTCGGGGGAAACATGGCATTCAGTAAAAAGGCTTATGTGCAGGCCGGCGGATATCAAAAAATGAGCTCGGGTGCCCTGTTGGATTATCGGCTTGTCCGGGCCTGTCACAAGCATCGATGTGGGGGAGCTCGCCTGATATTCCATGCCGACACAGCCGTTTTCACCCGGCCCATGAGAAGCCTGAAGGACAATATCCGGCAAAAAAAGCGCTGGACCTCCGGCTTCTTTTATCCGATGCGAGGATGGAGAATTCTGGTCCCGTTTCTTATGGCGCTTTATCTGGGCGTCTCCATTTACCCGGTATTCACAACATCCCTTCCATTATTCGTGATGATTCGTCTGCTCGCCGACATCATGATCATGCTCAACCCCATGAGACATTTCCGGCAATTCCGCTTCCTTCCCTATGCGGTTTTATTTCAATTCTATCTTGTCGTCATGGTCATGACAGTGGGCACCACCCTGATTGTTTCCGGAAACCCCGGCCGGGACATCTCCCGGCTCTCCGATCCCAAACCGGGTTGAACGGCAAGGCCGGGCCGTCTATAATCGGCGGAGCGCCGAAACGCCGCAAAAAAACCGAGGGCGACATGAACGGAAACATCCGTATCGATCGGGAGATCTGCTGTATCTGCGGAGGATGTGTCGGAATCTGTCCGTCGGAAGCCCTGATCCTGGGGCACGGCGGACTCCATCTCGATGAGGCCGCCTGCACAGCGTGCGGGTTATGCGTTGCTTTCTGCCCCGTCCGGGCCGTTTCCCGAACCTCGGACAAGACGTGTTCGACTTCGTCGGAGACGATCGATACGGATGTCGTCGTCGTGGGCGCCGGACCCGCCGGCAGTGTCTGCGCCGAACGTCTGGCCCGGTCGGGGATCCGGACGATCGTCGTCGAAAAGCGGCGGGAAATCGGCGCGCCGAAACGATGCGCCGAGGGCATCAGCTCCCAAACCTTCAAAGATCTGGACATGGAGGTCGATCCCGGCTGGGTGGCCGCCCGCATCCAAAGCGCCGTTCTCCATGCGCCGGACGGAACGGCCGTGCGGTGGAAATCCCGATCGCAGGAGGATTGGGGCTATATCCTCGAAAGAAAGGTTTTTGAAAAACACCTGGCCCGGAATGCCGTTCTGGCGGGAGCGCGCTATCTGATTCAAACGGAGGCTGTCGGCGTTATCCGGGATCATGGAACCGTTGCGGGCGTGGAATTCCGAAGCCGCGGCAAAAAGGGATTCATCACGGCCCGAATCGTGATCGCGGCGGACGGGCCGGACTCCATGATCGCCAAATGGGCCGGACTGGACAGCAGAAACAGGCAGGAAGCCTACATCAGCGGAATCCAATATGAGATGGCCGGCCTTCGCCATATCGACGAAACCGCGATCCACCTCTATTTCGGAAACGGCATTGCCCCGGGCGGATACGCCTGGATCTTCCCCAAGGGACCGAGCATGGCCAACGTCGGCCTCGGCATCAAGACGGACAAATCCGAGGGGAAAAGCGCAAAAGATTTCCTGGACCTGTTCATCCGCGATCGTCCGGATATTTTCGGGCGGGCCTCGGCCGTCGAGATCAACTGCGGCGGAGTCCCGACGGACGGATCGATCCCGGCTCTTGCGGGAGACGGCCTGCTGATTGTCGGAGACGCCGGTCACCTCGTCAACCCGGCGACCGGAGGCGGGATGAAACTGGCCATGATGTCGGGCCGGATGGCGGCCGAAATCGCCGCCGATGCCGTCCGAAAGAACTCCGTCACGCGCGAAAGCTTAAGCCGTTATGAAACGCTCTGGAAAGCGCAACACGGCCGGAAAACGGCGCGGATGCTCAAGCTCAACACATTCCACGAACGTCTCTCCGACACGGACCTGAATCGCCTCGCCCGGCTGATCTCGGGAGAGACACTGGACGATCTTTCCCGGGGATCTTTTGCCGGGATAACGAAAATCCTGACGAAAAACGCCACCGATCTCGCCCGTTACGCCGTCAAATACCTCATGTCCTGAGCCTCGGCTTCTCTTGTCCGTCGACAAGACACCGAAGACATAGGCCAGGAGAACCAGAATCACGGCGATTTTGATCGACCTCTGGGCCGCACGCGGATTCGGAAAGAAGGAATAAACGACGGTTGCGGCGGCGGGAACGGCGAAAACCGGGAAAAGAACGTTCATCCCCAGATTCAAGGACGGAAGAACAATCAGGGGAACCGCGGGAAGAGCCGCCAGAACGGCCGCCGTTCGCGCCCGGCCCGGACCGACGCGGATCGGCAGGGTCGCCGCCGCGCCTCCTTCCCTGTCACCTTCCATATCCTCGATGTCCTTGAGGATTTCTCTCGATGTCATAATGAAAAACGCGCTCAGGCTCAAGGCCAGGATATTGACATCCGGATGTCCCTGAATGATCGCAGCGAAGAGAAAGACCGATGCCGTCAGCCAGCCGACCGCGAGATTGGCGAGCAGACCCAGGGACTTGGACCAACGGGCATAGATGACAAGAATCAGGATGTTCGCGGCGGCGAAGGCCGCGACTTTGAGGCCAAGAGCCAGGCTCAGCCCCAGACCCAGCGAAAGCAGAATCCAGGAGAAAACGACGGCCTGCCGGCCGGTGATCCGACCCGAAGGAATCGGCCTCCGCGGCCTGTTCACCTTGTCGATATGGCGATCAAAAAAATCATTGAGGGCGTTTCCTCCCGAAAGGATGAGCCAGACGATCCCGGCCCCGAGAAAAACCGCGGGCCGGATATCGAAGGACCGGGCGGTCACGACGCCGGCCATCACCGTCGATAAAACGGCGATCAAACCGTTGGGAAGCCGGATGAGAGATAAAAAGCCGGATATCGTCGTTCCCTTCGCCATTTATCGACGGCCGGGCCGGAACGCTTTGATGGTCCGGATGATGGCTTCGAGACGGGCCGGATCCCGCTCGACGATCGTGCCGGTGACGACGGCGTCGGCGCCGGCTTCCGCCGTTTGGAGGGCCCGGCGCGGGCTGCGGATGCCTCCACCAACAATGAGAGGCACCGAGATTTCCCCCCTCACGGCCCGGATCATCCGCGGCGGCACGGGCTTGTCCGCGCCCGATCCCGCCTCAAGATAGACACAGCTCATTCCGAGATATTCGGCCGCGAGCGCATAGTCCCTGGCTTTTCGAACATCGCAACTTCCGATGGCTTCCAGTCTGACCTTCTTTTCCACGGTCGTCGGCTTCCGGCTCGTGCCGACAACGATATAGGCCATGGAAATCGGGCGGAGGCCGGCCCTTTTTACAGCGGCGGCAGCCCGAACTTGCTCGCCGATCAGAAACCGAGATCCGCGGGAGTTGAGAAGCGACATGAAAAATATTTCGTCCGCGTGCCGGGATACGGATTCGGCGGAGTTCGGAAACAGAATGACGGGCCGGTCCGTATGTTTGCGGATCGTCTTCAGGGCGGTTTCCAGCCGGCGCCGTCCGAAAGGACCGGACCCGCCGACCATGAAGGCATCCGTGCCGAACCGGCAACACATCCGAACGACTTCGGCCAGCCGCTTGGGGGTTTGGCTGTCGGGATCGATCAACGTGAAATGCAGGACCTCCCGGCGGTCCCTCAGGCGTTCAATCACGGACGGTTTTGAAGGCATGCTCCACCTCATCCCGGTAGCCGAGATTGTTGTAGGCGCAGAAGGGGATGATCCGGCCGTCCGGGACGGCATAATGAATGACGCAGCGCCGCACACGCTCCCCGTCGAAATTCCAGGCATCCATGAAATGCATGCAGGAAACCAGCACGACCTTGAAGTGGAAATCGGCCAGGGCCTCAAACGTTCCCATTCTTAAAATGGGCAGAAGAAATCTCCTCAACATGCCGATCTTGACATGGCGGAGAGAGAAAAGGAGCATCAGGCCCGCCAAGCTCCGATATCCTTTCGCGGCCGTTCGTGATATGCGCCCCAGGGAACGGAGAAATTTATTCACATTCACGTGCCGGTTGATCGCCGTGATCCGGCCGTCTTCGACAAAAAAATAAGTGCCGGCGCCGCAGTGGGGATGGGCGGTGAACTCGGGAAAAACCTCGCCCTTCAGAGCGCCGACGGCCTTGGCGACGGGAACGACGCTTGGCACCGGATAAAAATCCGAGGCCCGGATGTCGCCCTGTGTCTGCTCCTCGACAAGGGCCAGAACATCCGGGATCGTGATGCGCCCGGTCCGGTCCGCTTCGTCAGGCCTCCGTCCGGTGAAGGCCACCGGTTGAATGTTGACGCAGCGGATGATGTCGCGGTTTTGGGCCGCATAGCGGATGATCTCTCCGAGATGCCCGTCATTCACGCCTTTGATCAGGGTGACGACCAGTACAACGCTGGGGATCTCCGCCCGGCGGCAGTTCTCGATCGCCTGTCTTTTGATTTCGACAAGGTCCCGGCCCCGTATGCGGCGATGAACCTCGGCATCCGGCGAGTCGAACTGAAGATAGACCGTATGCAGACCGGCATCCTTCAGACTTCGGCATAAATCGAGGCTTTCGGCCAGCCGGATCCCGTTGGTGTTGACCTCGATATTCAGGAAACCGAGGTCCCGGGCCATGGCCACGAGGTCGGCCAGGTCGGGCCTGAGAGTCGGCTCTCCTCCGGAAAACTGCAGCGCCGGGGTCGGCAGGGGCCGGTTGTTGCGGACGTTTTCCAGCATGGCCCGGATTTGATCCCGGGTCGGTTCGTAGACATAACCGCGGACCCCGGAATTCGCGAAGCAGACGGGGCAGCGGAGGTTACATCTGTTGGTCACATCCACGATCGCCAAAAGGGTGGTGGATTTATGGCCGGGACAGAGGCCGCAGTCGAGAGGACAGCCGCGGTCTTCCCGAGTCCGCGGGTTCTCGATGCCTTCGCCCTCATGGCGAAACGACTCGAACCTTTCGAACTGCCGGGAATCGGACCAATAGACATCCTGAAAACGGCCGTGGCGGGGGCACGTCTTGTCGAGCAGAATCCGCCCGCCGTCCAGATAAACCCGGGCCTCGACCACTTTTCGGCATTCCGGACATAGGGATGAGATCGTTTTCAATTCCCGGAAATCATACCTTAGGCGGCAATACGATTCAACACGAGGCGCCAACCTCGATTGTGGAAACAGCCGGATTTTGGAAGAGGCGTTTCTTCTGATATGATGGCTTCAAATGAAGGCAATATTCATCGGGACAATCCTGCTGATCCTTGTCTCCGGAGCGGTGCTCGGCGGCCCGGTCGAAGACAAGCGCGAAACATGGGAGTTTGAATGCGCCTGGGGCCCCTGGACTCTGTCCCCATTCCGGTCTCCCGTCGAGAGGGAAAGCGAGGCCGCGATCCGGAGCGCTTTCGTCCAACTCATCGACTCCGCCTACCTGGATCGCATCGTCTCCGTCGATGCCGTACAGGCTGATCTGGATTCCTCGGGCACAAATCTTTCCCTGGCCGCATGGCATCACATCCAGCCGGGAGCGGTTTCTCTGGGTATCCGCATCGGTTGGGCCGATTACCGCATCCCCTTCCGGGTTTCTTCCCGCCACGAAATCGGCCTGTTCGGATTTCCTCTGGGCGAGCTGGAAACCCATGGAGACGGCACGGTTCGCATCCGTTCGGTCATGGTGAACATGATCGCCCGTTGGAACGCCGTCCGGAACGAGAGATATCGCCTTTCCGTTTATGGAGGGGCGGCCGTCCTCCCCTTCACGGGAAATTTGGATGTCGACGGATCGGCCGTCTTGCGGACACCTCTGGGAGAGATCCGGGCTCAGGCCCGCGAAAGTTTCGAACTCGACACCCTCAGGGCTTGGGATCCCCGGACCCCCTCCCTCATCACGGCGCCCGTCATCGGCATTTCCGGACGAGCCCTGGCGTGGAGACGTCTGGGCTTTCTTCTGGATGTCGGTTTCGCCCAT
Source organism: Acidobacteriota bacterium (assembly GCA_033549365.1). NCBI lineage: Bacteria > Pseudomonadati > Acidobacteriota > Acidobacteriota bacterium. The sequence continues at coordinate 333,035 of JAWSUF010000002.1, read as the reverse complement.
GGAACGGCCCTATCGGCCGGTCTTTTCTTCATCTTATAAAAAAGAAGCCGCGTTGTCGGCGGGAGGACGCGCGAATCTCGCTTTTCCCGCAGGCAACGCGGCTTGAACGACTTTCTTGTCGCCTATCGATTCCGGTTTCTTAGAATCTGATGCCGCCCACAATCAGGATTGTGCTGGTCTTGGTCCAGTTCTCCGCGGCGATGATGCCTTCATCCGGATTGTCCTTCGTGAGATTGGCCAAGCCGAGGTGATACCGGGCTTCGATGAAGATCGGAAACGACCCGGTATTCATTTCATATCCCAGGCCGAAAACGATTCCGTAGTCGATCGAGTTGATATCGTCCTTGAAGTCCTCGGTGTCGGTTTCCTTCTCCCCGGACTCAAGATCCGTGATCGTATACTTCGACTTCGCAGAAAGAACATAAGCCACTTCGCCTCCGGCCAATGCATACGGCGTCGAGCCGGGCATAAACCGGATCTTGGCCATGACGGGAAGGCTGATCATGTCAATGCTGATGGGGAAGCTGAACTTGACTCCGTCTTCCTCGCCGGAATATTTCACGCCCTTCTGCAGGTAAAGAACGTTCATGCCGAAACCGAACTGTCCTCCGCTGTCGAATCCGATTCCGCCGGCAAGGCCCATCTTGGATTTTTTGTATTTATCGAATTCGGCGGTTTCTTCGGTGGGATACCGGAGGCTGGCCATGGCCAGGCCGCCGATCGCCTTGAATCCGCCCATGCCGTAGTCGGAACGATAAGAGACGGGCGCCATGCGTCTTTCGACGGGCTGACGGGGTTCTTCGCGGACGGGCTCTCGGACGGGTCGCCGGGGTTCTTCACGGACGGGTTCCGGCTCCCTGGGCGCACCGGCGACAACATCGACAACCTGCTGGTGAATGTAACCCGATATGGCGGCTCCTGAGGCATCCGTCACGGTGATCTCATACCAGTCGCCGATTCTCTGGCGGGCTTCGAGCAGCGTGTCGGCGGGGATTTTCTTGACAACGGTGCTGTTCATGTCGGGTTCGGCCCGAACATTGGCGACCTGAACCTTGACTTTAAGAACGATCGCCTGCTCCGCGGTTAAAACCGGGGCGGCCACCAGCGAAACCAGAACAAATAAAAATACCAGTTTTTTCATAGAACCTCCTTCGCGTTTAACTGCCGAAAAAATATCGACATTCATCGAAACGTATCTCAGCACAAAAGGCCGCCTCTGTCAATTCCCCGATTTTCACCGAAAACATTGACTTTGCGCTCTCGTCCCATGTATTTTGGAGATTCGCAAACAGATGAACGAACTGAATACCGTCCTTTTCGACTTCGACGGCACGCTGGCCGACACCCGTCAAGCTCTTCTTCAAGTCTACCGGCGTTTGGCGACAAAATACAATTTCCCGGAGTGGCCCAAGGAGAAGCTGGAAGAGCTGTGGAGGCTGCCGATCCTTGAACGCTTGAATAAAGCCGGAGTCCCTCTCAGTCTTCTGCCCCGGCTGGCCCGCGAAACACGGGCCATTGTCAGCGAGTTCATGCACCAGGCCGTCCCCTATCCGGGAGTCCACGACATGCTCACCTCCCTGGCGGATAAAGGATTCCGCATTTATATCCTTTCCTCGAATTCGGAGCAGAACATCCGGACCTTCCTGAACGATCACGGCATGACCGACATCTTCAAAAAAATCCATACGGCCAAAAATCTCCTCGGCAAACATGCCGCCATCCGGAGTTTTCTGATCCGCAACCGCATCAAGAAGGCGGAGGCCGTCTATGTGGGCGACGAGCTGAGAGATATCACAGCCTGCAAAAAAGTCCCCATCCGGGTTATCGCGGTCTCCTGGGGATACGACATCCTTTCCCTCCTGCGCCAGGGCCGACCCGACGCCATCGCCGACTCTCCCTCGGATATTCTTCCGATCCTTGAGAGCGGCTTTGCGGACCGAATGTCATCCGGATGAAATTTGCTGTGTTGTGGCTTATGTGTTACTTATCGAAGCCAAGCAACGGAGGGTAAGAATAGCCGTCGGCCAGGGGGGCCGGGCTTTCCAGGTGGCGGCGTAGATATTGCCCGCAATTGCTGCCGATTTGGTTTTCCTCGGCTTCCCCGACGCTCACAATCACCCGGTAGCCGGCCGCACGCAGGAAGTCGGCCGCCGCCGCATCGGCCTCGGGGGCATCCGGATCGACTGCGGACGCAAGACGGTTGTCGCGAGCTCGATAGGTCGGGTTGAGGGGCGTGATCTTGATTAGAAAAAGTTCCGGATCGAAGTGGTCCTTCAGGATTGCGGGATCGACCGGAGCTTCCCGCGGCAGGGCGAAATTGAGAACGATCTTCCGGTCGCCCGGAGCGAAAAAGCGGCGTCCGTAGGCGGCCATCTCGGAGAAGCTCCACGTCTTCGCGGGAATCAGTTTGCCCCGCCAAGCCGCGTCCGTGGAATGGATGGAAAACTGGAACTGGAAACGCCCCCCGGCATAACGGCGGCGCTTGATGTCGATCAGGGCTTCGAAAAAGTCTTCTGCACCGGCCGGGGCGATCGTCGATAGAGACGGCATAAGACCGGGAGCGTCCAAACGCGACGGCAGTTCGTCCAAGACATCGAGCACGGCCGGATTGAGCGCCGGTTCCCCCATGCGGGCGAATTGGATCTTGAACTGCTCGCACGGGACATGTCCGTCGGGATAACGGCGGCGGACCAGAAAATCGATCTGGGCCAGAATCTCGTCCTTGGAAAGAAGACCCTGATAACCGCCTCCGGCGTCGCACATCGCACACCCGATCGGACAGCCGCACAGCGTGGAAATCAGAAGCACCCATTTCCTGAGGCGCGGAATCGGCGGCTGAACGGATTCGACCAGCTCGATTTTGCGTCCGTCTCCGATATCGGCGATGTAGACCATGGCCACATCCTCGGTTCCCGCGGCAGCCAGGATTTTCATTCTCCGGCCTCCTTCATGAGCCTGTGGATTTCCATGGCCGCCCGGATTCCGTCTCCCGCGGCGATCGAGGCCTGCCGGCAGAGGCCGTTATGGATGTCCCCCGCCGGAAAAAGCCGGCCGGATGCGCGAAGCACCGGGATGTTTTCAAGAAGTTCGCGAGAAAGACAGCCCGTCTCCGGATCGCGGCCGACGGCGAAGATCACGGCATCGACGTCCAGACGGAAATCGCTTCCCTTCCACGTTCCGCAAACAGATGCGCCGCCGGACGGCACCGGGGCCAGGCGGAGGACGTTCACATGATTTCGGATGTCGATGCATGCGTTTTTTGCGGCCCTTTCCCGGAGGAGAGACAGGCACCGGACGCCGGCGCTGCGTTTCAAGAGAGTCACATCATTCCTTTCCGAAAGACCGATGGCATAGTCGAAAGCCGCATCGCCCGCTCCGACAACGGCAATCCGAAGACCCGAGGCCTCGCGCAGGGCGACGACTTCGGTGTGGATGCGGCCCTCCATCTCCGGAGGAATTTCGCATCCGGCCGGCCCCCGGGCTTTTGTTCCCGAGGCCAAAACGATCCTGCGGGCCAGGTAATTCCGGGCGCGGCCTTTGATCCGGAAAACCTTGTCTTCGTCCACGATCGAGACAATCTCATCCTTCGTCAGAACGGCGCCGAAACTTTCGGCATGGCGCCGCATTAAGCGGACGAGATCGGGGCCGGACAGGCCGTCCGGAAACCCGGGATAATTCTCGACCCAATGAGCATTCAGAAGCAACCCGCCCGGATCGGCCCGTTCCAAAAGCCTTGCGGATATCCCCATGCGGGCCAGTTGCATGGCGGCCGCAAGCCCGGCCGGACCGGCTCCGATAACGGCCACGGGTTCAACCTTCATCGCCTCTCGCAGCCTCCAGGATCGTCTCCGACAGGGTCAAGACGGCAAAACCATGGGCCAGGTTGAGAAGGCTGGCCCGATGGAAAGCTTCCGTATACGTGGCCGTTCCGTCCACAGTGAAGAAAACATCAAAACCGCGCATGAAGGCGGACCGGGCCGTCGTCTCGCAGCACAGGTGCGTCATCACACCGCAGATCACCACCTGGTCGACGCCGCCGCCGCGCAACATCTCCTCGAGCGGCGTCCGGAAAAACGCATCGTAACGGCTCTTGAGGATGACCCGGTCCGAAGGCCTGTGGAATTCGGGAATCAGCGCCGACAAGGGGTTGTCGGGGGCGATTCTGTTTCTCCACCAGTCCGCCATGCGGCCGGCATCCTCCGGCGTGTTGACATGGCGTGTGAAAATCGCCGGCCGATTGCGGATTTCATAGGCCTCGGCCAGAGCCCTGATTCGGGGAATAACAGCCGGGGCACTCGGGATATAGGCGTGGGAGGATGGGTCCATAAAGACGCGCTGCATGTCCAAAACCAGGAGGGCCGAGCGAAGAAAATCAAAACCGGGGGGCCGAGCCGGTTGCAGGCCGGAATATTCCCTCAGAAAGTCCCGGCTTCGACTCTCGATCGTCTCGGGCGTGACATACAGCTTTTTCATGACACCTTTAGCGGACAAACGGCATTCTTTGTTGCATTCTTCTTGACAACAGCTCTTTTTCTCTGGTATAAACCGTTTCTGTATTTATTTTCGCACCTCCGGCTCGATGGGTGCGAGGAGCAAGTCATATTATCATTATCCGCCGCTCCCTCCAAGACCCCGGGGCCCCGGCCGGCCGCCGGCCGATACACGGACCATCCGATTTTTACGATACTAATCTTTCAATCCGGAGGTGAATGTTGCGTGTAGAGACGGCGAAAATTCAATCGCTCGTCGACAGACACGGCGGAAACAAGAAAGCTCTCATCGCCATCCTGCAGGACATCCAGGAGGAATACAACTATCTTCCCCGAGACTGTCTGAAACAGGTGGCCAAGGCGCTCAACATTCCGCTCGTCGATGTCATCGGCGTGGCGACGTTCTATCGGGCCTTCAGCCTGGCCCCTCGCGGGAAGCACACCTGTACGGTTTGCCTGGGAACGGCCTGCCATGTCCGGGGAGGTCCCAAGATCCTGGACGAATTCGAGCGCCAGCTCAAGGTGAAACCGGGCCAGACCACCAAGGACGGACAATTCACCCTGGACACCGTGGCCTGCCTGGGGTGTTGTGCCATCGGTCCCGTCGTCGTGGTCGACAAGGACTACCATGCCCATACCTCCATGCGCAAGGTCGTCCCGATCCTGAAGAAGTACAAGAAATGAGACGCGCCATGAAACATGAGGCCAAGTTCAAAACCGCCCGGGAATTCACGGCCTATGCGAACGGGATCGTCCGCGACCGCAAGGCGGACACCCGAACGGTTCTCACCGTATCGGCCGGCACATGCGGCCGGGCCCGTGGTTCGCTGAAAGTCATCGCCGCTCTGGGCCGGGCCGTCAAGGATCTGCGCCTACAAAAGCGCGTTCAGGTCCGGGTTTCAGGCTGCCACGGATTCTGCGAGGCCGAACCCAACATCATCATCACTCCGCGGGATATCTTCTACCAGAAAGTGCAGCCGCGGGACAGCCGGGCCATCGTCAGGGAAACCGTCAAAAACGACAGAATCATTCAGAAACTCCTTTACACGGAACCCGAAACCGGGATTGAGGCCGCCAAGGAGTCGGACATCCCTTTCTATAAGAAGCAAAAACGCATTGTCCTCGGCGACAATCCCCGGATCGACCCAACGCAGATCGAAGATTATTTCGCGATCGGCGGATACCGGACGTTTGTCAAGGCCCTGACCCGGATGTCCCCCGACGAGGTCGTCGCCGCCGTCAAGGAATCGGGACTTCGGGGCCGGGGCGGCGCCGGATTCCCCACCGGAGTCAAATGGGAACTGGCCCGGGCGGCCAAAGGCGACGTCAAATACGTCATCTGCAACGCCGATGAAGGTGACCCGGGCGCCTATATGGATCGCAGTCTTCTCGAAGGGAACCCGCACCGTGTGCTCGAAGGCATGATGATCGGCGCCTACGCCATCGGGGCCGGAACGGGCTATATCTACGCCCGCGACGAGTATCCCCTGGCCGTCAAGCACGTCTCCCTGGCCATCGCCGATCTTTACCGGCTCGGTCTTCTGGGAAAAAACATCCTGGGCACCGGCTTCGATTTCGACATCCTTATCGCCAAGGGCGCCGGCGCCTTTGTCTGCGGCGAGGAGACCGCGCTCATCGCCTCCATCGAGGGCAAAGTCGGCGAGCCGCGGCAGCGCCCGCCGTTCCCGGCCCAGAAGGGCCTCTGGAAGAAGCCGACCAACATCAACAACGTCGAAACATGGGGAACCGTCCCCATCATCGTCGACAAGGGCGCCGAATGGTTCGCCCGGATCGGAACGGACGGAAGCAAGGGCACCAAGATCTTCTCGCTTGTCGGCAAGATCAACAACACCGGCCTCGTCGAAGTCCCGATGGGCATGAGCCTCCGGGAAATCATCTACGATGTCGGCGGCGGGATCCCCGGCGGCCGGGCCTTCAAGGCCGTCCAGACCGGAGGCCCTTCGGGAGGGTGCATTCCCAAGGAAATGCTCGATCTGCCCATCGATTACCAGAGCCTGAGCCAGGCCGGCTCCATCATGGGCTCGGGCGGCATGATCGTCATGGACGACAAGACCTGCATGGTCGACATCGCCAAGTATTTTCTGAATTTCCTTCAGGACGAATCGTGCGGCAAATGCGTCTCCTGCCGCGAAGGCACCCGGCGCATGTACGAAATCGTCAAGGCCGTCACGGACGGCCGGGCCGTGCCGTCCGATCTCGCCGTTCTCGAGGAACTTGCCGCCGCGGTCAAGGACGCCTCCCTCTGCGGGCTCGGTCAGACGGCGGCCAACCCCGTTCTCTCCACCCTCAAGTATTTCCGGGACGAATACGAAAAACACGTTCTCGAGAAAAAATGCCCGGCCATGGTCTGCAAGGAGATTGTCTCCGCCCCCTGCCACTACACATGTCCCATCGACCAGGAGGCCGCCACTTACATCGCCCTTACGGCCGCAAAGAAGTTCAAGGAAGCTTTCGAAATTATCCGCAAGGACAACCCCCTGCCCTCGGTCTGCGGCCGGGTCTGCAGCCGGACCTGCGAGTCGTCCTGCCGGGCCGGCGAAATCGGCGAACCCATCGCCATCCGGGCCATCAAGAGATTCGTCACGGACTGGGGGCGGGCCAACGGCCTCGACTCCCCACCGAAATTCCCGGTCACCAAAAGCGAAAAGGTGGCCATTATCGGTGCCGGACCGGCCGGACTCGCGGCCGGCTATGCTCTGGCCGCAAAAGGCTATCCGGTCCGGATTTTCGAATCCCTCCCCGTCGCCGGCGGCATGCTCCAGGTCACGATCCCCGATCACCGTCTCCCCAAGGATATCCTGAAGCACGACATCGATTACCTGGTCAAATCCGGTCTCAACATCAAGACCAACATGACGCTGGGCAAGGACTTCAGCCTGGACGACCTTTTCCAACAGGGTTATCAATGCGTTTTCCTGGCGACCGGGGCCCACAAACCCATCGAAATCGGGGTCCCGGGAGAGGAAGCCGAGGGCGTTCTCCAATCCCTCGAATACCTGAAAGAGCACCATCTCGGCATCCCCGTCAACCTGGGCGCCGAAGTGGTCGTCATCGGCGGCGGCAACTCGGCCGTCGACGCCGCGCGGGTGGCCTTCCGGGACAAAAAGGTCAAAAAGGTCACCGTGCTCTATCGGCGCACCCGGAAAGAAATGCCGGCTTACCCGGAAGAGGTCGAAGCGGCCCTGGAAGAGGGCATCGACATCCAATTTCTCGTCGCACCGATCCGGGTCCGGACCGAAAACGACCGGGTCGTCGGCGTGGAATGCCTGCGGATGAAACTCGGCGAAAGGGACGAAAGCGGCCGGGCCCGCCCGGTCCCCGTGCCCGGATCCGAATTCCAAGCCAAGGCGGACACGCTGATTCTGGCCATCAGCGAACGCGCCTACACGCCCTACCTCAGAGAAAGCGACGGCCTGACCCTGGATTCGAAATGGGGAACGATCATCGTGGATCCGGCCACGCTGGCCACGACACGACCGGGAGTTTTCGCGGGCGGCGACGTCGTTACGGGCCCGAGCAGTGTCGTCGACGCCATCGCCGCCGGCAAACTGGCCGCGCGGTCCATCGAAAATTACCTGGAGGGCCGCATCATTCCCCGGACACACAGCCTCACGCGGCCCAGCCTTTATGTCCCGCCGGTCAAACTTTCCGAAGAGGAAGCCCAGAACGCCAAGCGGGAAAAGATGCCGCACCTCTCCCCGGCGAAAAGAAGAACCGGGCACGAGGAGGTCGAGCTGGGTTTCACGAAAGACATGGCTGTGCGTGAAGCCCGCCGTTGCCTTCGATGCGAGCTCGATACCGAGGACGGCAAAAAAGCCACAGGACGGGAAATATGATCGACCTCATACTCAACGGTTTGGAAGTCAAGGCCGAGGAAGGCTGGACTCTTCTGGAGACCGCCCGATTCTACGGTCTCGAAATCCCGACGCTCTGCCACAACGACGGATTGACGCCCTTCGGAGGCTGCCGTCTCTGCGTGGTGGAGATCGGGGAGGGGCCGCGGGCCAAACTGGTGTCCTCCTGCACCTATCCGGCGGAGGCGGGCTTGGTCGTCCGGACGGACACGCGGCGCGTCATCGCCGCCCGGCGGATGATGATCGAGCTCATGCTTTCGGTCGCCCCCGGGTCGAAACAGCTTCAGGACCTGGCCTCCAAGTTCGGCGTCACCCAGGTGAGGTTCACCCCCCGCAACGAGGAGTGCATCCTGTGCGGGTTGTGTGTCCGAATGTGCGCCGAACAGATGGACGGCCGGGCCATCGGGTTCCAGCAGCGCGGCTACAAAAAAAAAATCTCGACGCCGTTCGACATGCGTTCGGAGGAGTGCCGCCTCTGCGGCGCCTGCATGTACATCTGCCCGGTCTGTCAGCTCCGCTGCCAGGGCCCTTCGGCGGACACCGTGCTCTGCAACGCCTGTCTGACCATGGATCCGACCTGCCTCGACCACCACGAGGATCTCCAGTGCTGGATGTACGACGCGGGCCGCTGCGGAACCTGCGTTCAGGATCAGGATAAGAAAAAGGAATCTTAGGAGGTAAACGACAATGTCCTATACACGACTCAACCGGAGCGCGGCGACGCTCACCAAGAACCGGACCGAGGGATCGGTCAGCCCATTCAGCGGCATGTGCGTGACCTGCGTCGACGGCTGCATCGGGATGTGCGAAATCGGAAAATCCGCCTACCGGGGCGCCGAGGTTCTCTATCCCCAGCCCTTCGGCATCATCACGGCGGCCTCGGAAAAGGAGTACCCCGTCGACCTGTCCCACTTCAGCATCATGGGAACGGCCGTCGGAGCCTGGGGAGTCGCCGCCGACAGCGACATCGCCACCTTCGAAAAGGTCTCCGTCGAAACGGCGATCGGCCGCGACAAGGGCATCAAGCTCCGCCTGCCCTTTGTCATCCCCGGCATGGGATCGACCAACGTGGCCAAGCAGAACTGGGAAGGTCTGGCCGCAGGCGCCGCGATCTCGGGCGTCATTCTGACCGTCGGCGAGAACGTCTGCGCCATGGACCCGGATTCGGAAATCAAGAAGGGCCGTATCGTCCGTTCGGCGGACATGGAGATGCGTGTCGGAAGTTTCAAAAAATGGTCCGACGGCTACGGGACGGTCGTCGTTCAGGCCAACGTCGAGGACACCCGGCTCGGCGTTCAGGAATATGCCATCGAAAAACTGGGGGTCGAAGCCGTCGAGCTTAAATGGGGACAGGGCGCCAAGGACATCGGAGGCGAGGTCAAGCTCCACAGTCTCGAGAAAGCCCAGGAACTGAAAAAACGGGGTTACATCGTGCTCCCCGATCCCGAGGATCCGGCCGTCGTCGCCGCCTTCAAGAAAGGCTCCTTCAAGGAATTCGAGCGGCATTCCCGTCTCGGCATGGTCGAGGAGGAATCCTTCATGAAGCGGGTCGAGGAGCTGCGGAAGGCCGGCGCCAAGTACGTCTTCCTCAAGACGGGGGCCTACCGACCGGCCGACCTGGCCCGGGCCGTCAAATTCGCCTCCAAGGCCAAGCTCGACATGCTGACCGTTGACGGGGCCGGCGGCGGAACAGGTATGAGCCCCTGGCGGATGATGAACGAATGGGGCATCCCCAGCGTCGAAATCTGGAGTCTGACCCACAAATACGCCCAAATGTTGGACAAGGCCGGAGAATACGTGCCGGACATCGTTTTCGCCGGCGGAATCACTTTCGAGGATCAGATCTTCAAGGCACTCGCCATGGGCGCCCCTTACGTCAAGGCGATCGGCATGGCTCGAAGCGCCCTGGCCGCGGCCATGGTCGGGAAAACCATCGGCAAACGGATCCAGGAAGGCCAAATCCCGGTCTATGTCGAAAGGTTCGGCACCACGGTCGACGAGATCTTTGTGACGGCTCCCGACCTGCGTCATCGTTTCGGAAAGAAGTTCGATGAAATTCCGGCCGGGGCACTGGGCGTTTACAGCTACTTCACACGGCTCAGTCAGGGCGTGCGCCAGCTCATGGCCGGCGAGAGAAAGTTCAACCTCGGCTACATCAGCCGGGACGACATCGCCGCCCTGACCCGGGACGCAGCCGATATCAGCGGCATCCCCTTCATCACGGACGTGGACAAGGAGGAGGTCGAAAAGATCCTCAAGGGATAAAGAGCACCGATCGTTTAAAGCAGCCATCACAACGGGCGGATCGTTGCACGGCTACTCATTTTCCCAGATGTGTCGTATTACGACAGCCAGGTCGGAAAGGCGAACCCTTGTATAGATCATATCAATCAGATTCTCATCGTGGAACTCAACGATTTTTCGCAGATCACTGACGCGGTTGTGCCATCCACGACCGTCGGTGACCAGGAAGAAATACATATGAAAGTCTTTGGCTTGGGCAATTTTCAGGATGTCGCCGATAAAGTCCGTCAACTTGCTCCCGGTGGCTTCGAATCCTTTGGCCTCGATGACGACTTTTGGACGATCGCGACCGGGTATGGCAAAATCGCATTTGGCCGTTGCTCCCCTTTTCCCAAGGAAGGAGACACCCCGGTCGAAGGGGATCCGCAGTTCCTTCAATACTGCGGCCACATCATCCTCGAGACTACGGCCTCGCCGCTGTCCTGCTATTGCACGACCGCGACTCATCTTGTAGCGCTCAATCAAGATATCTTCAGCCTGCCACCGGCGTTCGAGGTGACTCTGGATAAGCTCAGGAAATTTTAGCGAATCGAGTGCCTTGGTCAACCGCTCCGGTTCCTGTCGCGCCATGGCTTGCAGTTTCGTCCACGAGACGCGCACTCCGAGAGCCTCGCAGAAGACATGAGCGGCCGGTTCTTGACCTTTGCCAAGGAAGAGCCGGCAGATCTCAAGAAACCTTGGGTCCGTGCGCAGCTCTGCCAATAAATCATCCGCCATCACCGGACGATTTAACCCCCGCAGGCGCCCGAGTGAAAGTTTGATAAGCGACTCTAAAGCCCGGGCTTTCTCATCCATCCAGTCGGAAGGAAGCTCTTCAATCTCTCCAAGAATTTCTTCAAGGGTGACCTTCCTGAGTTGCATTTAGACTCCGACGATGAGGTATTCCCGAACCGCGGCTCTATCGGGGGACACATTGCGATGTGTCCCAAAATGATAGCGATGATCCGTTTCAAAGACTCTGACGCTGCTTTTATAACGCCTCATAAGCGAGACCAATGTCTCAAGGTCCGGATAACCGTTGGATGAATAGGACAGGACAAGGATGCTCGAGCCGAAACGGGAAAACATCCGGTCGAAGGCCGCCAGAGCCGTACGTCGATAAGAGAAAGGAGTGAAGCGCTTCTTGATCTTCTTGACTTTCGAAGTCTCAAGGATTTCCGCATCCTCAGCTTTCCAGTAGGTCGCCAAACCCTCCAGAAAGTGATAGCGTTTGATGTAACAGTTGTCATCGGCTCGCGGGACATAGGGAGGATCCATATAAACCAAATCATAGCCAAGGGGTTCAATCTCGAAGATGTCCCGTCGGGTCGCCCGGCAAGGACGGCCGCTATCGAAGACCGCGCGATTAAAGGCTTTCACCGACTCAACGAAATGCTCCTCCAAGGTCAGCGTCAGGTCACGCCTTCCATCCTTATACCGCTCAGGATCCGCTACGGTGAAAACTCCTCTAGGTTGACGTTTCAAACAGGAACGAATAAGTGCTGCCAAAGCCAGCGCCCGGAGCCGTCCCGAAGGCAGAGCGGGCAGGTTTGCCCAGACATTGTCAAGGAATCGCAAATCTCCTGATTCGAAGAAGATCCCGCTGAAGGTTTTTTCTATGAATCGGTCCCGCGAGACTTTATCGGCCGTAAGAATTTCGATATGCTCACTCGAAAGGCGTTGATCCGAATTGGCCACTGCAGCCTCTGCAATGATCGATGCGAAGGACAGAAAGTCATTGGCCATGACTTTCTTGCCCATCGCTTTGAGCAAGTAGGCCACACACCCGCTGCCGGAAAACGCGTCCAGCGCCGAGTCGAACTTGAGACCCCAAAGGATCTCATGAATCCAGGGAAGAAGCCGATGTTTGCTTCCCATGTAACGCAGCTGGGGATATTCCGACACTCGCTGAGGAAACGTCGGCATTCCCCACAGAGTCTGTTGCTCACGGGCTGCAGATGTCACCATATCCGTTTTCTCTCGAACCGACTCCGGAAAAGCGTTCGCCCCTTTCATTTAACCCCTGTAACGAACCAAATCTCGACTTGCATGAGTTGCCGAATGAGGAATTTCAGTATAGGTTTAGTTTTATAACATGTCAAGAACAGACGGCAACTCGATCTTTTTTTGACCGCCGCGGTCATTATTGATAAAATACTGATAAAAGACACAGATTTCAGGAGAAAAATCAATATGCCGAAACAATTCCTTTCGATGTTATGCCTGCTTTTGTTGTTAACATCCTCGGCCTACGCCAACCGAACTGCGGTGTCCCTGGATGGTCCGGAGTCCGCGGCCGCCGGGACCGAAATCACCCTGACCGTCAAGGTTTCCCACAGAGGAAACAGCGCCTTCCATTACACGAACTGGGCGGTCGTCAAGGCCGACGGCGAGGAAATCGCCCGCTGGGATTTCAAATCCTCCGAGCGGCCGGAGAGCGAAAACTTCACCCGGGAAATCAAATACACGGTCGAGAAGACCGTGGAAATCACGGCCCAGGGCAACTGCAGCATTCACGGCAGCGAAGGACCGGCCGTGTTGAAAATCACGGTCGAGTAATTTCCGCAAGGGTGGCGGCACATGACCATCGGCGGCATTTCCATCATATGGATTCTCGGCATCGTCAATTTTCTGCTTATCCTGTTTCAGATTGCCTCCGGGTTCAGATACATCAAGGTCAAGATCGGCATTCACAAAAAAACGGGCTTGGCGCTGCTGTTTTTCGCCTCAGCTCACGGATTTCTTGCGTTCCTCGCCAATCTCTAATCAGACTCTCACCCGGGATCGAAAAACAGGCCGGGTGCTGTCTTCTTCGCTTATTTCCGGTTCTCTAAACCTACGGGCATGCCGCTCGACAGATTCCAACCGCACTGCAGCCCGCTCGACGTCGTTCAACGACGCCTCGGGAGCCGCTTCCTAGTTGGAGCGGCAATCTCGACGACTCTGCGCATGACCTCGACCTGAGAACCCCAGGCTCTTCAGTTTTTTCGCCCTTTCGAAAAAAGTTCTTGACAAGAACGATTTTATAATTATAGTGTTTATGTATGGTATATACACTATGTCCTCTATAGACATTTTTTGAGGATCGAAGCGCATGAAAATTATCATCTCTAATGCCTCCCCCGACCCAATCTATGAACAGATCTCCCGCCAGATCAAGGCCCAGATCCTCTCGGGAGATCTCTCCGAAGGCGAGGCTCTTCCCTCCATCCGCCGTCTGGCTCAGGATCTCCAGATCAGCGTCATTACGACAAAGCGGGCCTACGACGAGCTCGAACGCGAGGGCTTCATCAACACGGTCGGCGGCAAGGGCACCTTCGTCGCCGTTCAAAACCAGGAACTCCTCCGCGAAAAAAAGATGAAAATCGTCGAGGACAAGCTGGCCGAGGCCGTCTCCGAAGCCCGTCTTCTCGGCATCGATCTCAATCAGATTCAAAACATGCTTCTGCTTCTCTATCAGGAGGAAAACTCATGATACCCGCACTTGAAATCCGGGGCCTGCATAAGACCTACAAGAACTTCGCTCTCCAAAATGTCTCGTTCGCGCTCGAACCGGGAACGATCATGGGCCTTGTCGGGCCCAATGGGGCGGGCAAGACAACGATCATCAAGCTCATTCTGGGCATGATCCGCCCCTCGGAAGGTGCGATAAGGGTCTTCGGACTCGACGTCCCCCGGCATGAAGCCGAGATCAAACGGAGAATCGGGTTTGTTCAGGAAACCCCGACTCTGGTCGAAGATGCGCTTCTCCGCGACATCAAGGCGGCCGTCGCACCGTTTTATCCGAAGTGGGACGATCTCCGATTTTCATCCCTGGCCGCCGATTTCGGGCTGATGCTGAACAAGAAGTTCAAAACTCTGTCCCACGGCCAGAAAATGAAGTTCCAGCTCGCCCTGGCTCTCTGCCACGACGCCGATCTTCTCATTCTGGACGAACCGACCTCGGGTCTGGATCCCGTTTTCCGAAGGGAGCTCCTCGAGCGCCTCTCGGATGTCATCCAGGACGAGCGGAAATCCGTCCTCTTCTCGACTCACATCACCTCGGACCTGGAAAGTACGGCCGATATCATCACTTTCATCAGCCGCGGAAAGCTTGTCTTTTCCCTCCCCAAAGACGGAATTCGTGACGTCTGGGCCGTCGTCAAGGGCGGAACCGAGCTGGAAAACGGCGACCGAGCCGGTCTGTTCCGAAGCCTCCGCCGAAATCCCTACGGCGTTGAAGCCCTGACTTCGGATATCCCGGCCGTCCGCGCGGCTTTTCCCGCCGGAATCGTCATCGACAGAGCCTCCATCGAAGATATCATGGTCTTCATGGACTCGGGAGAATCCCATGTTGATATTCATCCTTAAAGACCTCCGCCTTCACAGAAAAACGGTCATGTTCCTGGGCGCCCTCTATCCGATCTACATCGGCTGGTTCGGATCGAGCCTCAGCAATCCCCGCATCTATCCCTTTTTCGCAGCCGTCATGTTCGTCTTCGTCGCCGTCATCCTCTACACACGGGAGGACAAGTTCAAGGCCGTCGGCTGGAACCTCGGCCTGCCGGCGACTCGGAGACAGATCATTCTGGGCCGTTATCTGACGAGCTGGTCTCTCATGACCGGGCTCGGAATCCTGAGCGCGGCCGTCGCGCTCCTCATCCCCGCCGGCAAGCTCGGCGCATCCGACTTGATCGGGCCGGCGGCGCTCCTGGCCCTTCTGTCTTACATGACGGCCGTTCTCGGCGTCCTTATGCCCCTGACCGTTCAGTTCGGCCTGGCCGGAATCCTGGTCTTTCTCATCGGTCTGCAGGTTCTCGGCGTCGGCGCCATGCTCTTCCGGGTCAGTTTCCAAAACCTGAAGGCCGTCATCGGCTTGCCCTGGCGTGCCGTTGCGGCCGCCCTGGACGCCTGGGGCCCGGCCGCCGCGGCGATCGTTCTGGGTGTTCTTTTCGCCGCCAATTGGGCTTCGTTCGAGCTTTCTTCGTTTCTCTTCAAGCGGAAGGATTTCTGATGAAAGCGCTCTATGCCCTCGAAATCGACCGCTTGTCTAAAAGCTACGGGGATTTCCGTCTCCGCGACGTGTCCTTGGCCCTTCCCCGGGGTACGATCATGGGACTCATCGGCCCGAACGGCGCCGGCAAGACGACGGTCATCAAGCTCCTCCTGAATCTTGTGCACCGGGAGAGCGGCGGAATCCGGATTTTCGGACTCGACATCCCGAAGAATGAAATCGCGGCCAAGCGCCGCATCGGCTTCGTTCACGACACGCCGCATTTTTTCGAATATCTGACGCTGCGCAGGATCGCGGACACCGTGGCGCCGTTTTATCCGGACTGGGAGGAAGGGGCCTTCTGTCGGCTCCTAGAGGAATTCGACCTGCCCCCGAGCCAAAAATTCTTCCGGCTTTCGCGCGGCATGAAAATGAAATTCAGCCTGGCCCTGGCCCTCGCCCACAATGCCGACCTTCTCATTCTTGACGAACCGACCTCAGGGCTGGATCCGGTCTTCCGGCGCGATCTCCTGAGTCGTCTGTCCGGCTTTCTCCAGGACGAGGGCAAATCCGTTTTATTTTCGACGCACATCACGTCCGACCTCGAACGGACAGCCGATTACGTGACCTTTCTGAAAGACGGCGCGATTGTTTTTTCGGCCGCCAAGGACGATATCCTCAACCGCTACGCCGTCGTCAAAGGCGGTCCGGAGCTTCTGGCTGCGGAAAACCGGAGGTTGTTCGCGGGTGTCCGGAAACGGGAATTCGTCGTTCAGGCGCTGACCGCCGACGCCCCCGAAGTCCGGCGGCGGCTGGGTTCCGCCGCGGTCATCGAAAAGGCGACCCTCGAAGACATCATGGTTTACCTGACACGGGAGACAGCCGATGCTTAATCTCAGCGGGAAGGATTTTCTGGCCTGCCGCCGGCCGTGGCTTCTCATGCTCCTGGTATTTTCTCTCTATGCGGCGTCGCCCATGGGTTGGGAAAGCCTGCCCTATATGCTGATGGGCGCGGCCCTCGTCGTCGGAGGACTCGTCGTCAACGCGGTTCTTGAGGACAAGCATAAGACCGAGGGTTTTTATCTCAGCCTTCCGGTCTCCCGCTCCGAGGTTGTCGCCGCGAAATACCTCACGGCCGGACTTCTCGCCGCGGCCTGCGGAGTGATTGTTTTCCTCGGCATCCTCATTCTCGCTCGGGTCGTTCCGCCCGACCGGTTTGGAATGGATCCGCGGATCATGGTCTCGATCGACGGCGCCGCCGGTTACGTCTTCGTCGTCGCGGTCCTGGTCGCCCTTTTCCTTCCGTTCTACCTCGGATTCGGGCTGGGTCGCGGCGGCGCCTTATTCTCAGCGACAATTCTGGGAATCAACCTGGTTCTCTACGCTCTTCACCGGATTCACACCTCAATCCGGCCAGGCTGGAGCACGGATTTTAAAATCAATACGGATCAGGACATCGGCGCCGTCTTCATCGGGCTGATCTCTTCGTTGCGATCCGCCGTGGGAACGCCGCTTTTCGTCGTTCTGGTCGTTCTCGCGGCCGGCGTGCCCGTCCTTTTCTCGATCGGAATCTCCATGCGTCTCTACGATCGCAGGGAGTTTTGAACCCTGAAAGGAGTTCAGGCCATGGCCAAACTGGTTTGGGCCGTCCTGATGATTCTGATCGTCGTTCTGCTTTTCATCGTCTCCGCCTGAAGCGGATTTTCGCGGAATCCTCCTTGCGGGATACCGAAAGGTGCGACTCAGCCGGAATGGTGATATCGGCACGCCCGAAGGGTCATAACGCCGAATTGGAAAAGGAGAAAAAATTGGCGTTAAGACGCACAGCCCCGGAGAGGTCAGGTCATGAGGGGGGCGTAAAAATCATTCCCCTTGTCATCGACGATGATGAAGGCTGGGAAATCCTCGACCGTGATTTTGAAAATCGCTTCCATGCCGAGCTCGGGATAGGCCAGCACTTCCTGCTTGGTGATGCAGTCCTTGGCCAGACGGGCCGCCGGGCCGCCGATCGAGCCGAGGTAGAATCCGCCGTTGGCATGGCAGGATTCCGTGACGACCCGGGAGCGGTTGCCCTTGGCCAGCATGACCATCGATCCGCCCATTTTCTGAAAGATCGGCACATAGTCGTCCATGCGGCCGGCCGTTGTCGGTCCGAGAGAGCCCGATGCGTAGCCGGGCGGCGTCTTGGCCGGTCCGGCGTAGTAGACCATATGGTCCTTGAAAAAAGCCGGCAGGTCCTCGCCCTTGTCGACGAGTTCCTTCAGACGGGCGTGGGCGATGTCGCGGGCGACGACGATCGGTCCGCTGAGCGAGAGCAGCGTGGCTACGGGATATCGGCTCAGAGTCGCCCGGATTTCGCTCATGGGCCGGTTGAGATCGATCTTCACGGCCTCGGCGGCGTCTCCTTCCGGCTCCGGCAGGAAGCGGGCCGGATCGGTTTCCAGCTTCTCGAGGTAAACCCCGTCGCGGGTGATTTTGGCCTTGATGTTCCGGTCGGCATTGCAGCTGACGCCGAGTCCGATCGGGCAGGAAGCGCCGTGGCGCGGCATGCGGACGACGCGGATGTCCAGGGCGAAATACTTCCCCCCGAACTGGGCGCCGAGGCCCAGCTTGTACGCGGCTTCAAGGAGCTCCTTTTCGAGGGCGATGTCCCGGAAAGCGTGTCCGCCCGGTCCGCCCGCGGCCGGCAATCCGTCCAGATCGCGGGCCGAGGCCAGTTTCACGGTTTTGAGGACGAGTTCGGGCGAGGTGCCCCCAACGACGATGCCGATGTGATACGGCGGGCAGGCCGCGGTGCCAATGGCCCGCATCTTGCCGATCAGATATTTGACCAGGGCTTTCGGATTGAGAACGGCCTTGCTTTCCTGGAAGAGATACGTCTTATTGGACGAACCGCCGCCCTTAGCGACGAACAGGAACTTGTAGGCATCGCCATCGACGGCCGCGATGTCGATCTGGGCGGGCAGGTTGCATCCCGTGTTTTTCTCATCGTACATCGTGATCGGCGCGTTCTGCGAATATCGGAAATAGTTTTTTGTGTAGGCGTTGAAAACACCCCGGGACAGGGCTTCCTCGTCTCCGCCGCCCGTCCAGATCTGCTGGCCCTTCTTCCCCATGATCACGGCCGTTCCCGTATCCTGGCACATGGGAAAGAGGCCTTCGGCCGAAATCACGGCGTTCTTGATAAGATCGAGGGCCACAAACTTGTCGTTGTCGGAACTCTCCGGATCCTTGAGGATCGCGGCAAGTTGCTCAAGATGGGAGGTTCGAAGAAGGAAGCCCGCATCACGATAGGCATTCTCGGCTACAATCGTCAGGGCTTCCGGGGCAACCATGATTATCTCCCGGCCTTCGAAGACGGATCTCGAAACGTGATCCCTTGTCAACTCCCTGTATTCGGTCGTGTCGGGACCGAGCGGAAACATCGGTTGATAAGAAAATTCGGCCATTGTCATTCCCTCCTGCAATATGTTGCCTCCCCCGGGAGAATTCCCAATCATTCGGACCCCCGGGAGGCCGGATGTCCCGCCCGGATCACCGGGGGGATTCCAGCGTTGTCCACAAAGCTCTTTCGGTTTACCGAATCCGGGTTACGCGCTCTTTTTTTGAAGCCCGTATTCGTAGCCTTTTTCGAAAGCCATCAGGTTCAATCCCTCGGTTCCCTTGGGAACCGACGTTTCGATGGCTTTCCGCATGGCCTCCTTCGAGACAAGTCCCGTAACCGCCGTGAAGAAACCCGTCACGACCATATTGAGAACGACCTTCCGTCCCAATTCCTCGGCGATCCGGGTGGCCGGGATACCGAAGACCTTGACCGTCGGGGGCAATCCCTTGACATCAACCAGATCCTCCTCGATGAGCGCCATTCCGTTCGGATCAATCGAGGGTGAATATTTCGTGAAGGCTTCCTGGCTCATGAAAACCATGACCTGAGGCGTCTTGATATAGGGATAGAGAATGGCCTGGTCCGAGAGGATGACCTGGGAACTGCAGGCGCTGCCCCGGGCTTCCGGGCCGAAGGACTGGGTCATGGTGGCGTTTTTCTTGTCGAAAATCGCCGCCGCCTTGCCGATGACATACCCGGTCAGGATGACGCCCTGTCCGCCGAATCCGCCGATTCTGATTTCTGTGCGTGCCATCTTATCCCTCATAATCCTTATACCGGTCGCCGAAACGCTTCCGGAAATGCGTGTTCATGCTGTCCAGGTAAGTCGGCCGCTCCTTGTCGACGAACTTGCCGACGATGACCGGATCGTGGAGCTTGATGTCGACGTCGTGGGTATCGGCGCCGTGGCGGATGATGCTGTTGTCGCAGTACCAGCGCAGGCGATCGAGCCCGTCGCCGAACTTCTGCTGCCGCTCGAAAATGGTCGGGCAGGGGGCCAGGATTTCAATGAAGGTGAACCCGGGCTTTTTCAAGGCCTCGACCATGGCAACGGTCTGATTATAAATGTGGAGCGACGTCCAGCGGGCCACATAGACCGCGCCGACGGACTCGGCCAGGAAAGGAAGATTGAAGGGAGCCTCGAAATTCCCAAAAGGCGATGTCGACAGCACGGAACCTTCGGGCGTGGTCGAGGCCAATTGTCCGCCGGTCATGGCGTAGTTGAAGTTGTTGACGCAGATGACCGTGATGTCGATGTTCCGCCGGGCGGCGCTGATGAAATGGTTGCCGCCGATGGCCATGAGATCGCCGTCGCCGCTGAACACCACGACCTTGAGCTTGGGATTGGCCAGCTTCAGCCCGGTGGCGAACGGAATGGCCCGGCCGTGGGTCGTGTGGAAGGAATCGACTTTCATGTAGCCGGCCACCCGTCCCGTGCAGCCGATTCCCGAAACGACGGTGATGTCGTCCAGGGGAATCCGGGCCTTTTCGATGGCTTTGGCGAAACAGTTGACGCTGACCCCGATGCCGCAGGTCGGACACCAGATGTGAGGCATCCGGTCCATCCGCAGGTAGTCGTCCATGGGATGGTGGCTGGGATCCAAATCCTTGGTCGGGGACAGGGACGCTCTTTCAAGTTCTTTTAAGACCGACATTTGTGCGCCTCCCTGATTTTTTCCACAATGGCTTCGACGTTGTGCACGGTTCCGCCGCCGTGCCCGGCCAGAACGACCGGGGCCCGGCCGCGGGCACAGCGATCGACCTCGTAAAAGACCTGCCCGTAATTCATCTCGGCCACGACCAGCCCCTTCCCCTGGGAGGCCAGTTCGAAGATTCGATCCTCCGGGAAGGGCCAGACGACGATGAGCCGCAGCATGCCGACCTTGATGCCCTCCTTCCGGGCCATGGCCACGGCTTCGACGGCCACGCGCGAGGTGATGCCGTAGGCGATGACGACGACTTCGGCGTCCTCAACGGCGGTTTCCTCATAGCGCCAGATCTTGGGGGCATTGAGCCGGATCTTGTCGACCAGTCGCCGGACCAGTTGCTCCTGGATATCGGCCGACATCACGGGATACCCCTTGTAGTCGTGCGTCAGCCCGGTGATATGCAGACGATAGCCGTCTCCGGCCTTGAACATTTCGGGCACGAGATCCTCGCCGGGTTTGTAGGGCAGATATTCACCGGGGGGAAGTTTGGTGTATCGGCGGGGCGTGATCTCGATCGTGTCGGCTTCCGGGATGATAACCCGTTCCATCATGTGTCCGACGCATTCATCCATCATGAACATGACCGGGACGCGGTACTGTTCCGCGAGATTGAAAGCGTCGATGGTCAGGTCGAAACACTCCTGGGGAGAGTTGGGGCAGATGGCGATGATTTCGTAGTCGCCGTGCGAGCCCCAGCGGGCCTGCATCATGTCGGCCTGGCCGGGGAGGGTCGGCAGCCCCGTGGAGGGACCGCCGCGTTGGACATTGACAAAGACGCAGGGGACCTCGGCCATGACCGCCAAACCGATATGTTCCATCATCAGCGAGAACCCCGGCCCGCTGGTCACGGTCATAGCTTTCTTGCCTGCCCAAACGGCCCCTTGAAGCGTGATGGATGCCGCCAGTTCGTCTTCCATCTGGATGAAAAAGGCTCCAGGCACCATCGGCGCTCGGCGGGAGAAGCGCTCCACGACTTCGGTGGAGGGCGTGATCGGATAGCCGGCCACAAACCGGCAGCCGGCCGCCAGCGCGCCCTCGCAGCAGGCGTGGTCGCCGTCCATGTAATGGGCTCCTGTTAAAACCCCTTTGGGATCAGCTTTCACGGGACGTCACCTTTCCTTGGATTCCGTTCATGGTTTCTCCCCGGTGGTGGATTCATAGGTGTAAATGGCGAACTCCGGGCAGATCATGCGGCAGAAACCGCAGTTGATGCACAGTTCGGCTTTTTCGACTTCCGGGGGGTGGTAGCCCTTGATGTTAAACCTCTTGGATATCACCAGCACATCATGCGGGCAGTATTCGATGCAGAAGGCACAGCCCTTGCACCGGTCATCCAGGATGACGATCTCACCATGGGGAGTTTCGGGCTTAGGGAGCCCGAACGGCTTTTCTCTGTGTCTCACCGGCATGGACGCACCTCGCTTGTTGGGATCAGCGCAACGTCCCGTGATAGGCCGTCGTTAGCTGTTTTTTCCGGACCTCGGGATTGGAATAATCGGGAAGAATCATGGGCGCCACGCGGTTGTCCACGGAGATCCCCGCCTCTTCCAGGGCTTTGTGATAGGCCCGGACGTGATCGAGCGTCGGCTGGCCGGCCTCGGCCCTGGTTTTCACATAATCGGCCGCGGCGCAGCCGGCGATGCGGCCGAAAACCACGACATCAAGGAGAGAGTTGCCCATCAGGCGGTTTTCTCCGTGGATGCCGCCGCTCACCTCGCCGGCGGCGTAGAGCCCCGGCACCCGGGTTTCGGAATTGGGCTTGATTTCAAGCCCTCCGTTCTGATAATGCAGCGTGGGGTAGATGAGCATGGGTTCCTTGGTGATGTCGATGCCGTAGCGCTTGAAGAGGATCCACTTGCCCGGGAATTCCTTGCGGACCGTGCCCTCGCCCTGGAGGATGTCGATCATGGGCGAGTCGAGCCAGACGCCGAATTTGCCGGTTGGCGTCGGCACGCCCTTCCCCCGTTCAAGGCATTCCCGGATGATCGCCGATGATTCGACATCGCGGGGCTCGCGCTCGAAGACGAACTGCTCGCCGTCGACGTTCAACACATTGGCCCCGGCGCCGCGGAATTTTTCGGTGATGAGAAGCCCTTCGGCCTGTTCGGGGAACACGGCGCCTGTCGGGTGGTACTGGACCGTATGCAGGAACCGAAGCGGAACGCCGGCCCGGTATCCGAGAATCAGGCCGTCGCCCGTCGCGCCGTAGTGGTTGGTGGTCATGAAGTCCTGGATGTGCAGGCGGCCCGATCCTCCCGTGGCCAGGATGGTCGCCTTGGCCCGGACGATGAAGTACTCTTCGGTTTCCAGATTGTAGAGAACGGCGCCGGCGCAGGCTCCGTTTTCGTCGAGGAGGAGTTCCACGGCCGTCGTGAACTCGAGAACATCGATGTCTTCGGGATGGTTTTTGACCTCGTCGCGAAGCGTCCGCATGATCTCGGCGCCGGTGATGTCGCCGGCGTAATGCATCCTCTTGCGGGACGTTCCGCCGCCGTGCATGGCCTTGAGCAACCCGTCGTCGAATTTCGAGAACATCGTGCCCTGCTTTTCCAGCCAGGCCATGACCTTGGGCGCCTCGAGAACCAGGGTTTTGACGAGGTCGGGGTCGTTCTTGAAATGGCCGCCGCCCATGGCGTCGAGATAATGGTAATAGGGCGAATCCTTTCGATATTTCGTGGCGGCCTGGATTCCGCCTTCGGCCATCATGGTGTTGGCATCGCCCAACCGAAGCTTGGTGGCGATAAGGACCTTCGCCCCGTTTTCCCGCGCCAGAAGAGCCGCCGAAGCGCCCGCACCGCCGCCGCCGACGACCAGGACATCGGTTTCGAAGTCGACCTTGTTGAGATCGACGGCATCCGGATCCAGCCGGCTTTTGGCATGGATGAGGCTGACCATCTCGTTGGCGATCCGGTAGCCTGTGTTGGGCCCGACCTTGATTTCGGACCGCCCTTCTTCCTTGAAGTCGGGATGGAACTTGAGGATATCCTTCCGCTCCTGAAGCGACATGGCGGGGAATTCCTCGCCCTTGCGCTTCTTCTCCACGCGGGCCGGCCGCGTTTTCTCGACCTTCTTGATGAGTTCGTTCAATTCCGGTGTGTACGGCATGGGTCACCCTCCCTTCTGATCGTCGCCCGTCATGTCAATCTTCATAGATCTGGACCTTTTCCTTCGGCGTCCAGTCCTCGTCCGCCATGTCGGGTTCGTGTTCGAGACTCTTGTAAATTTTCGCCAGGTCCTCGGTGCTCAATTTCTTGAGTTCCTCCAGGGCCTGGTCATATTTTCCGTTTTCGACATTGGCCACGGCCTGGACCAGATGCACGGCCTTCGGTGCCAGGTGGCGGGCGTAAAGACGGCGGGCCAGGATGGCGAAGTTGTACTGGACTTCTTCGGCCGGACAGCGCGCCGCGCACAGCCCGCACATGACGCAGTCGAAGGAGCCCTCGGCCACGGCCGCAATGTCTCCCTGAATGGCTTTGGAGACGTAGTTCAGAACGTCGATGTCCATGGGACAGCTTCGCGTGCAGGTGCCGCAGCCGACGCACTTGAAGATTTCCGGATAAAGAGCGGCCACCGTCGCCCCCGTAGGATCGAGGGTTTCGATGTCGTAGACCGCCTTGTTTCCCGGGAAAAAGGGAATCTGGGCGATGTACATGTCCGGCTGAACGACGGTCTGGCAGGCCAGTCCGACTTCGACCCGGTAGGAGTCGGGGAAGCGGTAGACCGTGCCGCAGGCGCCGCAGATTCCTCCCCGGCAGCCGCAGCCCCGGACCAGTTGATAGCCCGCATATTCGAGGGCTTTCTGAATGGTCAGGGAGTCGGGGACGTCGTACCGTTTGCCCATGACGAAGATGGGAACTTTCCCCGCTTCCTTTTTCTTGGTGCGGGACACGGCCTTCTTGGTTTTGCTTTCGGTTTTACTCATCGTGCTCGACCTCTCTCAATAAGGCGTTTTCGTTCAAACGCAACGGGCCCAAGGCCCGGATCTGCTCGGTGAATTCGTCCATGACCTGGGCGTATTTCCGGCCTTCCGCGGCGGAAATCCATTCCAGCCGGAGCCGGCGGGGATCGATACCCAGGTCCTTCATCATCCGCTTGAGAAGGGCGATCCGCCGGAGGGTCTTGTAGTTGCCCTCGACATAATGGCAGTCGCCCGGATGACACCCGCCGAGAAAGACGCCGTCGGCGCCTTCCCGGAACGCGTAGAGAATGTGCTGCGGGTCCACCCGGCTCGAGCACATGACCCGCATCGAGACGGCGTTGGGCGCGTGCTCGATCCGGGATGTCCCGGCCAGGTCGGCCGCCGCGCTCGTGCACCATTTGCAGAGAAACGACATGATTTGAGGCTCGAACATGGTCATCCTTTCATCATGGCGGTGACCATCGCGAAGATCTGGTCGTCCGTCTGGTTTCTCTGCTGGGCGGCGCCGGCCGGGCAGGCCGCGGCGCAGGCGCCGCAACCCTCGCAGAGAATCTCGTTGACCACAACGACGCCGCGTTCGCGGTCCAGGGTGCGGGCCTGATAGGGGCACATCGTAACGCAGATGCCGCAGCCGGAGCACAGGTCGTCGTCGACCGGCACGATGGTCGGCTCATGGAGAAGTTCCTTCTGGGCGAAGAGATCCCCGACCTTGGCCGCCGCGGCCGAAGCCTGGGAGACCGCTTCGGGGATGTCCTTGGGCCCGTGGGCGCAGCCGGCCAGGTAGAAACCGGCATTTAGACTTTCGACGGGCCTCAGTTTGGCATGGGCTTCAGCCAGGAAACCGTGAATATCGGTCGAAATCTTGAGCTTCTTCAGGAGATCCCCCACGCCGTCGGCCTTGACCATGGCCATGGCCAGGACGACCATGTCGGCCTCGACCTCGACCTTCCGGCCGCTCAAAGTGTCGACGCCCCAAACGATGACCTTGTCCCCTTCTTTGAAGATCTTGGAGACCTTGCCTCGAATGTAGAGGACCTTGTCCTCCTCGACCGTCCTCTGGTAGAACTCATCGAAAGCCTTGCCGCCCGTCCGGACGTCGATGTAGAAGACCGTCGCCTGCCCGTCCGGGACGCGGTGCTTGTAGAGCATGGCGTGCTTGGCCGTATACATGCAGCAGATCTTGGAGCAATAGGGCAGGTGTTTTTCGGTATCCCTCGATCCGCTGCACTGAACAAAGACGATGGACTTGGGGACCTTGCCGTCCGACGGCCGGCGGATGACACCGCCCGTCGGACCCGAGGCGGAGAGGATCCGTTCGAACTCAAGACCGTTGATGACGTCGTCGTATTTCTCGCCTCCGAATTCGCCCAGGGCCTGCATCGTGTAAAGGTCGTAGCCCGTGGCCACGACAATGGCCCCGATCTCTTCCTCGATGATTTCCTCTTTCATGTCGAAATCGATGGCGTGGACGTCGCAGACATCCTTGCACTTGCCGCAACGGACGGGATTCAGGCCGAGGCAGTTGGCCTCGTCCAGAGTGTAGGTTCCGGGCACGGCCTGGGGAAAGGGCATATAGATGGCTTTGCGGAACGACAACCCCATGTTGAACTCGTCCGGAACGACCTGCGGACAGACCTTTTCGCATTCACCGCAAAGATTGCACAGGTCTTCATCGACGTAACGCGGTTTCTTCTTGATCCGGACCTTGAAATTGCCGACGAACCCGGAGATGGAATCCACTTCGTGATAGGTCAGGATGCGGATATTCGGATGGCGATGCGCCTCGACCATCTTCGGAGTCATGATGCACTGGGAGCAGTCCAGCGTGGGGAACGTTTCCGAAAGCTGGATCATTTTCCCCCCGATCGAGGGATTCTTTTCGACCAGGAGGACTTCGTAGCCGTGGTCGGCGATGTCGAGCGCGGCCTGCAGGCCGGAGACGCCGCCGCCGATGACCAGGGCTTTTCTGGAGACGTCCACGCGGATAGGTTCGAGGCTCTCATTGAGAAGGGCCTTCTCGACATGCGCCTTGCAGATCTTGACGGCTTTCCGGGTCGCCCAGTCCTTGTCGCTGTGGACCCAACTGTTCTGTTCGCGGATGTTGGCGATTTCGATCTGGTAGGGATTGAGACCGGCCAGGCGGGCCGCCTCCTGGAATGTTTTTTCGTGCAGCGTCGGCGAACAGGCGGCGATGATGATGCTGTCGAGTTTCTTCTCTTTGATCGTGTCGATGATCATCTGCTGCCCGGGGTCGGAGCACATGTAGATGTAGTCGGCCGAGAAGTTCACCCCCGGGTAATCCTTCATGACCTCGGCCACTTTTTCGACGTCCACCACGCCGGCGATGTTGACGCCGCAGTGGCAGACGAACAGCCCGATGCGCTTATCCGTCGGTTTCGTCTTCTTCTTTGTCATGTCCTCACCTCGGCTGGGCGGTCATCGGCAAACAGATGACCGGCGGG
The DNA here is from genome assembly GCA_033549365.1 of Acidobacteriota bacterium. Taxonomy (NCBI): domain Bacteria; kingdom Pseudomonadati; phylum Acidobacteriota; species Acidobacteriota bacterium. Next base: position 305,940 of record JAWSUF010000002.1, on the reverse strand, counting down.
AACGGCATGCTGGTCCAGCCCCAGAACATCCCGGTCGACGCCCAGGGCCCAGGCCAGAATCTGCGTGAAAAAGACCACCGGCAGGCCCGGGAAGTCGGGAAACATTTCCCGGATTTTTTCCTGGCGACGATCCAGATTGTAGAAGCAGAGGGGGCAGGTCACGGTGGCCGCGGCGGCGCCGTTGAGGCCGGCCGACCTGAGAACCCGGTAGGAGGCGTCGGATGCAGCGTCCGGCATGGACACCGAAAGATAGGATCCGCAGCACTCCTGTTTGAAGGGATAGTCGACGGCCCGGCAGCCCACGGCTTCCAGGAATTCCTCGAAAAAGCGGGGCTCGTCCGGCTCACCCCAACTCATATCCTCCTGGGGACGGAGCAGCCGGCAGCCATAATACGCGGCGATGGGCAGTCCGGCGAGATCGCGCTTGATTCGGGACCGGAGCCTTGGATAAGTGACCTCGTCCTTGATATATTCAAGGAGATGGAGGACTTTGACCTCCCCCTTGTAGTCCTCGAATCCCGTCGTTTTCGTTTTGGTCAGGGGATCGATCTTGATGTCATCCTTGAGATAGGCGTTGATCCTCCTGTTTTTCAAGGGGTCCTCGATCATGGCCTTGTTGGCCCGTTTCAGGACGGCATAGCAGAAGGAACAGGTCGTGACGACGAGCTCGCCCCCTTCGTCCCGAACCTGGCGCAGGACGCGCACCGGCGCGGCCAATCCCGAGATTTTTTCCTCGGTCAGCGGATATTCCGCCCCGCAGCAGGCCCAGCCGTCGGGCTCGACAAGTTCGACATCCAGGCGCTTCATGGCCTCGCGGGTGGACAGATCCAGATTCGTCGTTTTTTCCTTCAGCGTGCATCCGGGGTAGTAATGGATCTTCATCATGGGCACACCTTATTTGCTGAATTTGCGGAACAGAGACACAAGAACCTGTTGGGGCAGTTCCTTGGCCAGCTCCGGGGTAATCTCGTCCGGACCGCAGACGTCTTTCCCTTTCGGTTCGAGCAGGTGGCGGACGGCTTCCATGACCCGGGCCATATCGATGCCCTTGGGGCAGCGGGACTGGCACGTGAAGCAGGATGCGCAGAGAAACAGGGTTTTCGAACCGAGGACCTCTTCGGCGAGGCCCAACTGGATCAGCCGGATGACCTGATTGGGCAGGATGTCCATCTCGAGGGCCACCGGACAACCTGCCGAACACCGGCCGCACTGGTAGCAGGCGAAGATGTCCTCTCCGGACAGCTCCTCGATTCTCTCGATAAACTTCCGCTGTTCGGGCCCGGCCCTGAGCTTGACTCTCATGTCCTCTCTCCTCGACTGGAATTACCGCCAGCTATAAAAGCTTATAAGTCCGTAAAAAATTATGACGCGCTATCCTTTTTTTCCAGTTTGGCAAGAGAGGCCCGGGCGATGTCCCGAACGCTATTCCTTTCTCCCTTCCGGGCGATCAAACCCTTCAGGGGTTTCTCGGCTCTGGAATCCCCGCTTTCTCCCAGAAGGCGGGCGGCCCGGAAACGGGCCCACCAGGAGCGACTTTTCAATGTCTCGACAAGGTGAGGTACGGCTTTGCGGCCGAAATTCAAGAGCGCGATCTCCGCGCTTTGGCGGACGCTCCAATGGGGATCGACCATGGCTTTGAGAAGAGGCGGGATGGACCGCTCGTCGTGAAAGTTCCCCAGGAGTCGGGCCGAGTGAGAACGGACATCGCGACAGGGATCATTGAGTCCGGCCAGGGCCGTATCCAGAACACCGGGCCGCCCCAGACCGATCCGCCGCAGGCCCCGGACGGACTCCGTGCGGACGAAATCCGCCTTGTCCCGCCGGGCCATACGGATGAGATGATTGACGGCCTCTGGACCGCCCATGCGGGTCAGGGCCCGCACGGCCTCGAACCGGACATTCTCGGAATGGTCCCTGAGAGAGGGGATGATACGAGGCACGAGGGACGCATCGCCGACCTCGGCCAGAACTTTGAGAGCCGTGCAACGTCCCCAGGCCGCGCACCCGATTTGGAAGAGGGCGTGAACGACCGCTTCCTGGACATCGGGCAGACTGTCCTCGACAAGGTCTTTCAACAGGGCGACGACCCGATGATCCTCCAAACCGCCGAGCGCCTTGACGGCCCGCAATTGGAGTTCCGGACGTTCCCGGCAACAGGCGTCTTTTTTGAGTGTGTCGATGTCGGATTTGTTATAAGAGAGGAGCGGGATGAGGAGGTTGGCAATGGACGGACCGAAGAGGACGAGGGAGGAAAACGCCGTCTGGCGGACGATGAAATAGCTGCTGCGCAGACAGCCGATCAGGGCCGGGGCGGATTTCGGGTCGCGGATGAGGCCCAGAGTTTTCAAATAGGCCGTTTGGGCGAATTTGTCTCTCTCCCGGGTCAAGGCGTTCAAAATCGGAATGGTCGCCGGTTTCCCGACACGAGCCAAAGCCTGGACGGCGCTGTCCCGAACGACACCGACGTTGTCCTGGACTTTTCCGACCAGGGCCTCGATCGCGATTTTGTCGCCGATCACGCCCAGCGCCTCGGCGGCCGCGGCACGGACCCGGGCATCGTCGTCCTTGAGAAGCTCCATGAGATAAGGCGTCGACTGGGAGGACCGGATGCGGCCCAGAGCCCGGGCCGCGTTGGCCCGGATTGCGGCCGAAGAGGCCGAGAGCGCGTCATGGAGGCAAGGCAGGCTCTCCAGACCGAGGTCTTCAAAACCCTCAATGGCCAGGTCGACGATCTCTTTGTTGTCGAGATAAAACATATTGATGAGCAGCCGGGTCAGTCTCAGGTTTTTCGCGGCGATGATGTCCCGGATCTTGTCCATCAGTTCGGCTACGGCCTGGGTTCGAACGATCCATTCGGGATCCTCCGCGGCCTTGATGAGGGGGTCGATGACCCGATGGTCGCCCAGCCGGCCGACCGCGGACACCGCGACCCAGCGGATATTGGCCCACGGCGACCTGAAAATCTTGGGCTTGATCAGTTCTTCTACGGCCTCCGGTCTGCCGGAGCGGCCGAGGGAAACGACGGCGGCGTGCTGCACGGCGGGGTTGGGGTCGTCCAGACGCTCGATCAGAATCTTGTAGGCCTCAGCGCTCTTCTCGTAGCCCAGATCGATGACCGCACAGCGGATGGCGGCGGCGTCCCGGCTTTCGTTCAGGACGCGGAGCGCCGTATCCAGCGAAGAACACCCGTCTTTCGTCAAATCAAATCCTTTCGATATAACCTTTGCAGGCGCCTTCGATGTTGAAGGAGGTCACCTGGTAATCGCAGTCGAGGTTGCCGAGGGCCTTGACCGCGGCTCGGAAACAGCCGATCCGGGCACAGGTCAGGTCTCTCACGGAAAATCCTTCGTCGATGAGCGCCTGGCAACTCTTGAGGTAGACGCAGTCATGGACCGTGACTTCGACGTGATAAGGATTGACCTCGTTGAGTTCGAAACTTCCGCCCTCGCGGAAGACTCCGGCCGAGACTCCGATGCGGATGTAGTTTTCGACGGCCTCCCGGATGGAGGCGGCTTTCTCGATCGCAAAACCATACTCGTCACCGAGGCGATGAAGGAAAAACTGAACGGAGTGTTCGTAAACGCGCTCGCAGAAAACGCGGGGGCGCGTCCCGTGAAAATCCCGGGCCGTCTCCTCCAGGGCGCTCAGCCAGGACAGGGCGACCAGCCAGCCCGATTCTTCTTTCGAGATCTTATCCATGTGATTTTCCTTTTTTGGGCTTGGCCGATCGGCGGTCCGGGGCGGGCAGTGACGCAAGTTCCAGACGGCCGATCTCTTTCTGAACGGCCGCGGGTTCGACCGTCCGCCCGAATTCCCGGCTTAAGCGGGCGGCCAGGTCATCGGGTGCCGCCTTGGGATTTCGCGCCCAGGCCAGAACAAGGCGGGCCGTCTCTTCGGGTTTGAAAGGCGCCGGGACCGGCGCCGGGACCGAGCGTGGCGCGGCCTGTGCGGCTTCGCGATATTCCGCGGATCCCAAAATGTCCCGCGTATCCCGGGCGATGGCCAGCTCCTCATTGGTCGGAATGACCAGGATTTTGACCTTGCCGGAACTGATATCGGAGGCATTGGCCTCGTTTTTATCGGCATCGCAAACGATGCCGAAAGCTTCGAGATTTTCGCAAACAAGCCGCCGCACAAGGCGGGAATTCTCTCCGATGCCGCCCGTGAAGACGATGGCGTCGAGACGCCCCAATTCGAGCATATAAGCTCCGATGAACTTCTTCACGCTCTGGCAATAGATATCGATGGCCAATTGGTGGCGTTCGCTGCCGCGGGCGGCTTCCTGCTCGATCTCGCGCATGTCGTTGGATGTTTCCGTCAGGCCGAGCATGCCGCTGTTTTTGTTCATGATGGCGTCGATATCCTTGGTCCCCAGCTTTTCCCGTTCCATAATATACGGGACAAGCGCAGGATCGATGGAGCCGCAGCGGGTGCCCATGACCAGCCCTTCCAGGGGGGTAAAGCCCATGGTCGTATCGATGGACCGGCCGCCGTCGATCGCCGTGATGCTGGCGCCGTTGCCCAGATGGCAGGTGATGATTTTCGTTTTATCGATGGGCTTGCCCAGAATCTCCGCGGCCCGATGGGCCACATAGCTGTGGGATGTCCCATGGAAACCGTAGCGCCGGACACCAAGCTTCTTGTACAAGGCATAGGGAAGACCGTAAATGTAGCCTTTGGGCGGAATGGTCTGGTGAAACGCCGTGTCGAAGACGGCGACCTGGGGGACGCCGGGCAGGAGGGCCTCGCAGGCCTCGATGCCCTTGAGGTTGTGGGGATTGTGCAGAGGAGCGAATTGAATGCACTTCCGGATGGTGGCGGCCACACGGTCCGTGATCAAGACGGACGAGGCGAACTCCTCGCCGCCGTGAACGACCCGGTGACCGATGCCGTCGATTTCACTCTTGTTCTTGATCACCCCGTGCTGGGGATGGAGAAGCAGGGCCAAAACGATCTCGATGGCCGTGCCGTGATTCTGCACCTCGCGGATCTCCCGGATCCGGTCCCGGCCCGAAGGCTGGTAGGTGATGATGGCATCGCTCGAGCCGATTTTTTCGACAATCCCCTTGGCCAGAAGGCTCTCGTCCTCCATGCCGATGAACTGGAATTTGATCGAAGAACTGCCGCTGTTGAGAACGAGAACGCGCATGGCCTGTGTTATCTCCTCAAATCCTTGATGATCTCGCCCCGGTGATCGTGGACGGAAACCCGGAGCGGGGTGCGGCCGAGGGCGTGCGTGGCGCAGCCGAAGCAGGGGTCGTAGGCCCGGAAGGCCATTTCGACGATGTTCAGGAGCCCGTCGTCGACCCGGCCGTTTTTGATGAATCCCTGAGCCGCTTTCTTGACGGAAAGGTTGATGGCGCCGTTGTTGTTGGTCGTTCCCACAATGAGGTTGGCTTCCCGAAGAAGGCCCTTTTCGTCGGTTTTATAGTGATGAAAAAGCGTTCCCCGCGGGGCCTCAACCACGGCAACGCCCTCGTCCGGGGTCTTGTCCGGAACGATGCGGTATTCGGGGCCCGTGATCTCCGGGTCGGAAGCGAGTTCGACCCAGCGCTCGGCCGCATAGAGAAGCTCGATCAGGCGAGCCCAATGCGTGGCCAGAGTTTGATGAACCGGCTTCCCGCCCAGGGTTTTGTACATCTTGTCATGCTCTTCATTGGCCAGAGGCGTGGCCATACTATCGGAAACATTCAGCCGGGAGAGGGGCGTGGCTTTGTAAATGCCGCTGTCTGGCCCATCGACCAAGCCCTTCCAGCCGACGTTCTTAAGGAAGGGGAACTTGAGGTAGGACCAGGTCTCGACATGCTCGACGATATGGTTCAAGTAATCGGCCGGTTTGAACTTGGCCAGTTCGGCGCCGTCCGGGCCGGTGACGCGGACGTCTCCGTCGTAGAAGTTGACGCGGTTTTTCGCGTCGACGAGTCCCATGTTGTAAGTCCG